>CAJFUS010000163.1 GCA_904420235.1 Candidatus Neoanaerotignum tabaqchaliae | reverse complement strand
GGCTTCAACCTGTGTTTCGGTTTCAGCAGGAGCTGTTTCCTGAACTTCTTCGGCAGGAGTTGTTACAACTTCGGCTGGCTCGGTTTCGGCAGGTGTTGAAGGAACAACCTCGGCTGCCGGAACTTCCTCCGCGGCCGTTTCAACATCCGGAACCTGAAGGATTTGGTCAGGGAATATAAGGTCTGGGTTGGCAAGTTTGTTCATTTCCGCAAGAACCTGCCATGTTGTGTTGAAATTAGGAGCTATGGTGCTTAAGCAGTCACCTTTTTTTACGGTATACTGCCCGGCCATGGCCAATGGCGCGCAGCCAATAACCATTATGGTTGAAAGCGTGCCGGCCACAATTTTTGTTGCTGTTGACTTTTTCATATCAATCATCTCTCCTTAAAAATTTTTTATGGTTAAGTCTGTTTGTTCAGACATAATCCCTTATTTGCATATTTTGATAAAAAATTTTTTTAACAGCTTTTGCGGATATTTGCGTTTAGACCGGCCGTTTTAATTATTAAAAATTGCCGTAATCTTGTATTGAGCTGTCATTTTTGAAAAATAGACACATTTTTAACAATTGTCAACAAATTATTGAGAAAAATAAAATTCGCATAACGGCACACGGAACATTATAACAGCCGTTTCGTATTGCAAAATACCAAGTCAAACTATAAAATTTAAAATAATAAACTTAATAGAATTCTATCACTGATTTTTAATTCAGTCAAATGCTATGTTTTGAATGTAAAATGTTTTGTAAAAAATACATAATCTATTCAAGTGTTTTTCATGTAATTAACTTAAATATTCTACATAAAAGAAACTATAAATAGTGTTGATTTTTAAAATATAGGGTAAATATCATAAATTAAAGCTGATTTTATAATTTTTGAAACGGGATTTATATAAAAAATTAATAAAAAAGTTTTTATTCTTGTTTTAATAAATTTTAATCATGACCGTTGAAGTGTTAAATATAAGTTATTAAAAAATAACAGTTGAATGCCACATACATTTGCTTTGGGATATATTTTGTTGACCCGATGCCATTGTTTTTGATATAATTTTTATAAATATACAAAATGGAGGACGTTATGCTTGAATGCTTTTATCCTGACATATATATAAAATCCATATTTGACATACCAATAGAGAAATTTAAAAAAATGGGAATAAAAGCCATTTTTTTTGACATAGACAATACAGTTGCGCCATTTGACGTTGCAGAGCCGGATGAGAAAACGGCTATGTTTTTTAAATATCTTATGAGTGAAGGTTTTTCACTTTGTCTTTTGTCAAACAATAATAAAGAAAGGGTTACCGTTTTTAACCGCAAGCTTAAGGCCGCTGCGGTTTGGAAAGCGGGGAAACCTGGCATTAAAAAGCTTAAAAATGCTATGGCTCAAATGAACAGCGACAAAAACTCAACGGCCCTTGTCGGCGACCAGGTGTTTACCGATATGTACTGCGCTCATAAAGCCGGGATATTGGCGGTTTATACCGAGCCTATATGCGGAAGGGACCAGCTTATAACGAAGGTAAAGCGAGGGGCCGAAAGAGCAGTGCTTAATATATATAAAAAGAAAAGGTTAGGTAAAAAATAAATGGAAGTATTTGATATTTATAACGGAAAAACAGATGTTTACGGAATTATAGGAAATCCCATAGGCCACAGCTTTTCGCCGGTTCTTCAAAACACAATTTTAAGACGGTTTAATAAAAATGGAATTTATGTGCCTTTTAAAGTGGAAGGCGGAGATTTAAAAAAGTCAGTTGAAGGAATGTATGCCATTGGCATTAAAGGCTTAAATGTTACGGTTCCGCATAAAAGAGCGGTTATGAATTTTTTGTGCGGCATTGATAATACGGCAAATAAAATAGGCGCCGTTAATACTCTTAAATATACAGAAAATGGGTATGAGGGATATAACACAGATATTTTAGGTCTTAAAAAAAGTTTTGAAATAAACTGCATAGATGTTTCTGGCAAAAGAGCAATGGTTATTGGAGCTGGAGGAGCCGCTAACTCTGCGGTAATGCTTTTTGCGGAAATGGGAGCGGCAAAAATAGTAATAGCCAACAGAACTATTGAAAAAGCCGAGGCTTTAAAAAAACAGGCAGAAATGTTTTACAGCACAGATATAGAGGTTATTAGCATAAATGACATTAATAACTGTGAAAAGCCGAATATAATTTTAAACGCCACATCTGTAGGCATGGGAGAGGGCAACAATCAGTCTCCGATAAGCGACAATAGCTTATTTGTCGGCGTTGAATGTGCTTTTGATGTTATATATACGCCATGGGAAACAAAGTTTTTAAAAGACGCAAAGGCCTGCGGCTGTACTGCGGTTAATGGATTTGATATGCTTATATATCAGGGCATAGCCTCTTATGAAATATGGCATGATACAAAGGTCAGCAACTTTGAGGCAAAGGAAATAAGGAATATGCTGGCCGAATATTTTAATAACGGTTCCGGAAGGTAATTTTTATGAACAAAGAAAAAAATATTGTTTTAATAGGATTTATGGGCTGCGGCAAAACAACCTTCGGCAAGCGCATAAGCAAAAGACTGGGCATGGAGTTTGTGGACACAGACAGATATATAGAGCTTAAGGAAAAAATGTCTATATCAGATATTTTTGCGTCTAAAGGCGAGGGATATTTTAGAAACCTTGAAAAAAATCTTTGTAAAGAGCTTTCAAACAGCAGCGGAAAGGTTATAGCCACAGGCGGCGGAATAATTAAAAGTCCTGATAACATGAGGGAGCTTTCAAAAAACGGGGTTATACTTTATTTAAGGGCTGTTCCAGAACATATATACAGGAACGTGGCCAATGACAAAAGCCGTCCGCTTCTTGAGGGACATGACAAAATGCGCAGAATATCTGAGCTTATGAGGGAAAGAACGCCGCTTTACGAAAAGTACGCCGATTTAACAGTCAGTGTAAGCGGTGATACTGTAAAAAACGTAACAGAAAAAATATTGTATGCTTTGGAGGGGAGAAAAATGAAGAAGATATGCGTTATACATGGTCCAAATCTTAATTTTACTGGAATAAGGGAAAAGGCCATATACGGTACGGGGACTCTTGATGACATAAACAAATACATAATTGACGAGGGGAAAAAACTTGGCTTTGAGGTTGAGATTTTTCAATCGAACTTTGAAGGAGCTATTATTGACAGACTGCAAAAATGCTATTTTGATAAGGTTGACGGTGTTGTTATAAATCCTGGAGCTTATACCCATTACAGCTATGCCATAAGAGACGCCATAGCCTCTATACAGATACCGACAATAGAGGTTCATCTCTCAAACATACACCAAAGGGACGAGTTCAGGCATAAATCCGTAACGGCTCCGGTTTGTGTTGGACAGATGTGCGGCTTTGGACCAGATGGATATATTTTGGCTATGACTGCCCTGAAAATGCGATTTAAATAAGAAATTTGAAAAAAATGTATTGATAAATAATCGGTTTTATTTTAAACTATAGTGTAGACACGAAATACTAAGGAGGATTTTTATGATATCTGCAAGTGAGTTTAGAAACGGCGCTACTATTGAGTATGAGGGAGATATATTTGTTATTCTTGAATTTCAGCATGTAAAGCCGGGAAAGGGTGCGGCTTTTGTTCGTACAAAAATTAAAAATCTTAAAACAGGCAGCGTTGTAGAAAAAACATTCAGACCTACAGAAAAGATGCCAAGAGCACATATAGACAGACTTGATATGCAATACCTTTATAACGACGGCGACCTTTATCACTTTATGAACACAGAAACATTTGAGCAGATTGCCGTTAATGCCGAGCAGATTGGCGACACACTTAAGTTTGTTAAAGAGAACGAAATGGTTAAAATACTTTCATACGAGGGCGAGGTATTCGGCATTGAGCCTCCGCTTTTTGTTGAGCTTGAAATTACTGAAACAGAACCGGGATTTGCCGGAAATACAGCTCAGGGCGCTACAAAACCTGCTGTTGTTGAAACGGGCGCAAGTGTTAACGTTCCTCTTTTCATTAATCAGGGCGAGATTATTAAAATTGATACAAGAACAGGGGAATACCTTGGACGTGTTAACAACTAAAATTTATATGGCCGCCGTAAGGCGGCATATTTTTTTGTTGCAATTATTAATTAAATGTGGTAAAATAATATTGTTATGCGGACATGGCGGAACTGGCAGACGCGCCAGACTCAAAATCTGGTTATGGTGACATAGTGTGGGTTCGATTCCCACTGTCCGCATTTTAAAGCCCTTAATTTTAAAGGGCTTTTATTTTTTGTTGTAAAAAGCAGTATTAATATCATTATATATGGCTTTTTAATATAATTTAGCAATGTTGCGGATTATAAAATATAAAAACTTTAAATTTTATAAAAAATATTATATGATAAAAAACTGATTGTATTGAAGCAGTTTTTTATGGATAGTTATTTGTATTGATAATGAAGGAGAAATATAAAATGTATAATATGGATATTCAATGGTTCCCGGGCCATATGACTAAAACAAAAAGAATGATGTCCGAAAATTTATCACTTGTTGATGTTGTTATAGAACTTATAGACGCAAGAATACCGTTCAGCAGCAAGAATCCTGATATAGATGAGCTGGCGAAAAATAAATTCAGAATAATAATACTTAATAAGGCGGACCTGGCCAATGAAAAATCAACGGAAATTTGGAAAAAATACTATGAGGATAAAGGTTTTAAAGTTATAGTGGCAAATTCCCTAAGTGGTTCGGGAATAAATGCAGTAACCGCCAAAGCCAAGGAACTTATGGCTGATAAAATAAAAAAACAACAGGAAAGAGGCCGTCTGTTTGTTCCCATAAGAGCTATGATAGTTGGAATTCCAAATGTGGGAAAGTCAACGTTTATAAACAGATATGTTGGTAAAAACACGGCTAAAACGGGGGATAAACCCGGCGTTACGAGGGGCAAACAGTGGATAAGAATTAAAAAAGATTTGGAGCTTCTTGACACGCCCGGAATATTGTGGCCCAAATTTGATGACAAAGAGGTTGGCCTTAAATTGGCGTTTATAGGCTCTATAAATGACGATATACTTGATAATGAAATTTTATGTAAAAATCTTATAGGTTTTTTTATGGAAAGAGCACCAGAGCTTATAACTAAAAGATATGGAATTGAAATAAACGAAGGCGATACGCCTGATAATATTTTTGATAAAATAGGAGTTAAGCGTGGCTTTGTATCTAAAGGCGGGCAAATTGACGGCTCAAGGACGTCAAAAATTGTGATAGATGAGTTTAGGGGCGGCAAGATAGGCAAAATAACTCTTGAGTTGCCGGAGGATATATCAAGAATGGCCGAGAACACAGCTAAAGAAAAAGAACTTAAAAAACAAAAAGACAGCCAAAGAAAAGCGGATTATAAAAAAACAAAGTAAAAACAGTTTTAGACAAAACTGATATTGTTAATTTTTCCGTATTAGTATTTTATTCTTGTGACATTTTTATGATTTTTTGAAAAATTAAACATAAAAACTTATATTAAAGTAAAAGTGAAAATTTGATTTTTAAAAAATAAGAAAATAATTAAAATGAGCTTCATTTTTTAAGGTATTACTATTTTAAATTGAAGAGAAGATGAAGTAGACCGTTTTTAACATGGACACAGAAAAGTTATAATAAAAATCAGGCCGCTGGATTGACCAGCGGCTGTTATTTAATAAAAAAGAAAGTATGCGCTTAGAGCAAATATGAATGCTAAAATAAAAATTAATATAAAAAACGCTACATATATAGCTATTAAAATAATAAGCGCCGCAACAGATGTACCTGTTTTTTGAAGAAGGTATGTATTTCTCTGCTCAGAGGTTAAAAAATCTTGATTATTGGCTTTTTCAACAATTTTTATAAGATGATTTCTGTAAATTTTGTTGGCAAATATGGCAAGAAGCACTGCAACGGCAAATGGGAATATAAAATCTAAGAATTCTATATAAGAGAACAGCCATGACAGAGCAGTATAAAGCACAATAAATATAGCTGTTACAGCATACATTTTTCTGTAAACTGCCCAAAATGGGAAAAAGAAAAAGGCAACCCAATTAAGCTTAAATTTGTTATTTTCTATACGTTCAAAAGCCTCTTTATAATATTCCTGGTTTTTTTGTGCCAGTTTATAAAGCTCTAATTCGTTTGAAGTATCATTTTGTGAGGAAAAAGAACTATTGAAACTATCAGACTGAGATTTAATTAATGACGCTCCTCTTTGTTGTTCGGCTCCGCAAAAGGTACAGAATTTATCATTTTCAGAAACATTGTTGCCGCAATATTGGCATTTTGGCATTTTATTCACCACCCATTTAATTAATAGTATATTCATAATACAATATTAAGCTTACTGTGTAAATAAATATAAAATAGTTTTTTATAATTAATTATTTTAAACAGTCATTTATAAATAATTATCAACACGCATAGTGTAACAGTGAATATAAAGCAGTCATGTAAAACCACTGTGTGATTTTATTTGCACAATCAATTAAAAAAGCGGCCATTAGGCCGCTTTTACACTTATTGTAATTATTTGAAGTATCTGTTGTAAAGACCTAAGAAAGCCTTTCCGTGACGAGCCTCGTCCCTTGCCATTTCATGTACTGTGTCATGGATAGCGTCAAGATTAGCGGCTTTAGCTCTTTTAGCAAGGTCTGTTTTTCCAGCTGTAGCACCGTTTTCAGCCTCAATTCTAAGCTCAAGGTTTTTCTTTGTTGAGTCGGTAACAACTTCGCCTAAAAGCTCTGCAAACTTAGCGGCATGCTCAGCCTCTTCATAAGCGGCTTTCTCCCAGTAAAGGCCGATTTCTGGATAACCTTCTCTGTGAGCTACTCTTGCCATTGCAAGGTACATTCCTACCTCTGTGCACTCTCCGTTAAAGTTAGCTCTTAAGTCTTCCATTATATCCTCGCTTGCGCCCTGAGCAACGCCTACAACGTGCTCTGAAGCCCAGCTCATTTCTCCGCTTTGCTCAACAAATTTTTCTGCTGGAGCTCCGCAAACTGGACATTTGTCTGGAGCCTTATCGCCTGTATGAACATATCCGCAAACTGAACAAACAAATTTTTTCATTGTGTAAATCCTCCTTTAATTTAAATAAAAATAATTATCAACTGATAGTTATTATAATATGCTTATCTGTTATTGTCAAGAGTTTTATGTTTCAAATATGTAAAATAAATATTAAAAATTTGAAAATAAAAACATGCCGCCGGAATTTTGTTTTAATGGCCTGATGTGAGCTTTAGACCAATTATTCCTATAAGTATAAATGCAACAAACAAAAGCCTTAACAAAGTAAGAGGCTCTTTGAACAGAACTATTCCAACTATTACGGCGCCAACGGCTCCTATGCCGGTCCATGTGGCGTACGATGTTCCAAGGGGCAGTGTTTTCATTGCCATTGAAAGAAGCAAAAAACTGAAAATCATGCCCGCAATTGTTAAAACTGAAAATTTTAAAACTGTAAAACCGTTTGACATCTTAAGACAGGTTGACCAAAAAACCTCAAGCAGTCCGGCGAAAATTAAATATATCCAAGCCATATATATTCCTCCTTAAAATAAAAAAATAAAGCGTCTACCAAACACGTCTTCTAAGGCCTTACGACGTGTTTGATAAACGCTTTGCATTACCCGGCGGCAAGGCAAATTTTATCCAACTTTAGCATATTAAAAATTATATGTCAATAGCTATAGCAGATAGGATTTAATTTTTAAAAAATTATAATTGTTGCAGTTTAACCGTAAATATACTATTAAAATGAACACTTTAAATATATGACGGTATTATAAAGCTTATATGGCATTAGCTTTTGCTTCTGTAAATGAATAAAATATATAAGTTGTTATTTTGCCTTTTGTGGGCAAAATAAAATGTATAAACAATTATTGGGATTTTATGATATAATTTTGCTGTTGATTTTAGTATTTGATAGTTTTAGCAAAAAGGGTGATTTTATGGGCGATTTTTCTGTTGGGAATGTATATAGTGGATTTGAACTTTTAAAAAATGAGTATGTTGACGATATAGGCTCAGAATGCTATGTTTTTGGACATGTTAAAAGCGGCGCGAGGCTTTTTTATGCTAAAAACAGCGACAAAAACAAGGTGTTTTTTATAGCTTTTAAAACGCCGCCTGAAAACGACAAGGGAACAGCTCACATTATGGAGCACTCTGTTTTGTGCGGCTCCCAGAAATATCCTGTTAAAGACCCTTTTAACGAACTTGCAAAGGGTTCTCTTAACACATATCTTAACGCTTTAACATATTCTGACAAAACAATGTATCCAGTTGCAAGCTGCAATGATAAAGATTTTGAAAATCTTGTCAGCGTGTATCTTGACGCTGTTTTTAAACCTAATGTTGTTAAAGACAAAAGGCTTTTTATGCAAGAGGGCTGGCATTATGAGCTTGAAAATCCTGACGGCGAGCTTAAATATAACGGTGTTGTTTATAATGAGATGAAAGGCGCTCTTTCGCAGCCAGACAGAATACTTGACAATTTAGCCTCCAAAAGTCTTTTTGGAGATACTCCGTATGGTTTTGAGTCTGGCGGTGACCCATCGGCCATACCATATCTTACTTATAACGAATTTAAGGAATTTTACAATAAGTTTTATAATCCGGCAAATAGTTATATATATATTTATGGCGATATGGAGCCTGAAAAATATATGAACATGGTTAACGAGTATATATCGGAATTTAACTGCGGAAATAGTTTTGACATAGATGCAGTTAACAAAACATTTAAGGAGTATTCTGAGGGATTTTATCCAGCACTGAAAGCTGAGGAAAACGGAAGTTATATGTCCCTTAATTATGTTATTGGAAAATCAACTGACATACTTTTACAGTTTTCAATGGAAATATTAAGCTATATACTTTTTGAGCTCAATGGTTCTCCTGTTAAAAAAGAACTTATAAACAAAGGTATCTGCGGTGATGTTGAGGGATGGTTTGATAATTCGACATATCAAATGACCCTTAAAATAGTTGGTAAAAAATGCCGCTTTGATGACAGAGAGGTATTTAAGAAAACTGTTTATGATGTTCTTGAAAACATATGTAAAAACGGTATAGATGAAAAATTGTTATTGTCCGCTATAAACTATATGGAGTTTCTTTTAAGAGAGGCCGACTATGGATACAGACCAAAGGGCCTTGCCCATGGAATGAGAATGATGTATGGTTATCTGCACAACAGCGACCCTGTGGAAAGTGTTAAAATATGGAAATATTTTGATGAGATTAGAAATAATATTTCAAATGGTTATTTTGAGAGTCTTATAAAGGAAAAGATACTTAACAACAGCCATAAGTCATTTACTGTTATAACTCCAAAGGAAGGGCTTCAGGCTGAAAATGACAATGTTATTAAAAAAGAGTTGGAGGATTATAAGAACAGCCTTTCAAAGGAAGATTTGGAAAAAATAGTAAACGATACAAAGGCACTTAAGGAATTTCAGGAAAGCGCCGACTCCGCTGAGGATTTAAGCAAAATACCTTTTGTGTCAATAAATGAGGTTGATAAAAAATCGACGCCTATTAATTGGGAAAAAACAGGCAGAGGAATAGCTATTGAGGAAAAGACCGACGGAATAGTTTATGTCAAAATGATGTTCAGCCTTAAATCCGTACCAAAAGATATGATTAGTTATGCCGCATTGCTTTCAAGAGTCATAGGAAAGTTGGATACAAAAGAGTATTCCTATGAGGAAATGCCTTCCGAAATTAACATGTATACGGGAGGGATTTATGGAAACTGCGATATTTTTGAGGACAGAGACGGAATTAAACCTGTTATCACAATAAATGGTAAGGCACTGCTTAGAAATGCTGAAAAGCTTTTTGGTATTTTTGAAAGTCTTATATTAAACATGGATTACTCAAAAACCGACAGCCTCTCTAAAATAATGAGAGAGCTTGCTTTAAGAAACAGCACATATTTAAGCGACAACGGCCATATATATTCGTCTTTAAGAGCTCTTTCATATATAAAAGAAGGTTCTAAATATAAAGACTTAACAAGGGGAATAACCTTTAACGATTTTATTTCGGATAACATTGATAATGCTGAGTTTGTAGGGCAAAAATTGAGGGAAGTGTCTGAAATGATTTTCACAAAAGACAATTTTATTTCAGCCTCACTTTCAGACGATACCGGCCTTAAAACTGTTCAGAGACTTTTTGACAAATTTTTTGAAAAGCTTCCAAATGGACAGGAAAAACCATGGAGTTTTGAGTTTGAGCCATCAATATATAAAGAAGCCCTTACGGATTCGTCGAAAATTGTTTATAATTCTGCGGCGGCAGATTTCATAAAGCTTGGTTTTGAGTATAACGGAGCGTTTAATGCTGTAAAAAATATAATAAACACTGAGTATTTATGGAATCAGGTGAGAGTAAAGGGCGGAGCCTATGGATGTGGCTGCTCTGTTTTGAGAAATGGAAGTTTGTATTTCTATTCATACAGAGACCCTAATATTTTGGGAACATTTAATATATATAAATCAGCCGGAAAATTTTTGAGAGAGCTTAAGCTTTCACAGAGTGACATTGACAAATATATACTTGGCGCCATAAACGACATTGACAGGCCAAAGAGCAATTCAGACAAAATAGACATAGCCGTTTTAAGATATATGGAAGGAATAAGCGCCTATGACACTCAAAAATCAAGGGATGAGCTTTTGTCAGCCGGAGAAAGTGACATAGCATTTTTTGCTGACATTCTTGACGCGGTTTCTGAAAAAAGCGCCTTTGTTACAATAGGGAATGAAAACATGATAAATGGAGTAAGTGATTTTTACAACAGTGTAAGAAAGCTTATTAAATGATAATATGGCAGTTAAGCAGTAGATTAAGTAAGTGGTGGTTTTGTTTTGAGCGTGCATTCTTTTAGCTATATGGGTATACCTGTTGAGTATACATTAATAAGAAAGAAAATTAAAAATATAAATATACGAATAAATGAGAAATGTCTTATAACTGTATCAGCTCCGCAAAAAACTCCTTTAAACGCTATTACGGGTTTTGTGGAGTCTAAGGCGGAGTGGATAATAAGAAACACAGCCGAAATAGAAAGATATAATCTTTCAAAGCCAGACAATATGATTTACAGGGGAAAGAAAGTATACTTTCTTGGAAATCAATACACAATAGATATATTGGACGGCCATAAAAATAATGTATTTATTGACGGTGACAAAATAAATATTGTTTCCAAATTTGATGATATGGAAGAGATTAAAAAACAATATTTAAAATTTTTAGAGGATAAGGCTCAAAGTATATTTTCAGAAATACTCTATAAAACATATGCTGAAATGAAACAGGAAGGCATACCTCGACCTGATATGACCATAAGAAACATGAAAACACGATGGGGCAGTTGTAATGTGAGGACAAATAAAATAACGCTGAATCTTCAGCTTATAAAGGCCGACGCCAAGTGTATAAGACAGGTTGCTGCCCACGAACTTACACATTTTATTGTACGTGGGCACAACGACAGGTTTTATGCCGTACTTGAGAAATATGTTCCGGATTGGAAAAAATTAAAAAAAATAATTGATACACATTACAAAGACGGTATTTAATTTGTTTTAATTTTATTTAAAATAAATTTTTATAGAGATATTTATAAAATAAATTATTTTAAATAATGTTTTTTAACACAGATAGTCGATTTTTGAATGTAAACAATTTATGCCATAAAAACATTATATACACACAGTGAAATAAGTAATATTTAACAACTAAAATTTTGAAAAAAATAATCTTTGTATATTTAAATGACAAAAATCAATGGTAAGGCGGTCTGACAGCGGACCGCTTTATTTATGAATTGCGGCGAAAAAACAGCGTGTTTTTGTTCATTCAAATAATATAAAAACATTAAAAAATCAACGGTTTGGAGGGATTTTATTAAAATTATTCATTGACTTATATCAAATCGTCTGATATTATTTATATGGTCAATAGAGAGCACGCTGTTCGTATATAAGAATTAAGTTTTGCTTTTTGTGTTGTAAATGTTGCTGTGTACAGCAGAAAGGGTGGTTAATATGAAATTAATGCACACGAAATTACCAGAGTTTTTGCAAAAAATGAGGGTTGCGGCTGAACAAAGTCCACGCCCTAAAGAAATTGAGATAAGAGGACTTGAAAATCTTACTTCCGCTAAAATGCAGTCTTTAAGAACAGGACGTATAGAGCATGCCGTAAGAGAAATGACAATGAAAGACGGCGTTGAAAAAATAGAGTTTCAGGTTATACCGCGTGTTCCGGAAACAATGCACACTGTTATAATTAAAGGCGTTGACAAAGACGGCAAGGCAGTTAGCGCTATTCTTGAGGTGGTTAACATACTTCACCCTACGGAAGAAGCGTATCTTCTTGACTGCGATGATATTGACGATAGAAGACCTGGCATTGGAAGGCACTAATTTGGGGAGGTAATTTAAATGGCTAAATTAACTTATAAAATGGTACCAGAAGGCATACTTGAGGGAAAATATGTGCCCCTTAACATAGCTTTTATTGATTATAGAGAGGTAAAGGCTGCCGGAGTTACTCCAAAAGAGGCTTTTGAGGCCGTTGCTAAAACCGTTGACGGGCCTGTTGGAATGAATATATTCGACCAAGACGTTGTTACAACAACAAGCGACGGCGTTATGGTTGAGGGAACAGTAAGATTTATGGCCGCCGCCGACAGAGGAAAAATAAATCACGATTTTGGCTATCTTGAAATGGCCGAGATGCCATATTCAGAGCAGCTTATTAAAGAGGAGCCGCATCTTATTCAATGGCAGAAAAACTATCCGGGAAAAAGGCTTTTCAGAGGCCCTGACCCTGCCACAAAAATTATACCTGTTCACAATGTATGTATTTCAGGACGCGCAAG
>CAJFUS010000162.1 GCA_904420235.1 Candidatus Neoanaerotignum tabaqchaliae | reverse complement strand
TTACTGTAAGAGTTCCTGTGCCAAAGCTCTCAAATTCTTCCTCAATAGCGGCTTGACTTCCATTTCCTATAGCTACTATTGTTATAACGCTTGATATACCTATTATTATTCCAAGCATTGTTAAAAATGTTCTCATTTTATTTGAGAATACATTAAAAAACGATGATTTTATACATTCAAATATATTCAAAGCGCTTCCACCTCCGCACTTTCAGCACGTTCAGAAAAGGCGCGGTTTTTAACTGGGTTGTCATCTATAATGCAGCCATCCTTAAAAACAACTATTCTTTTGGTAAACTGGGCCACATCAGGCTCGTGAGTTACCATAACAACCGTAACGCCTTCATTATTAAGCTTTTGAAATATATCCATAATCTCATAGGTTGATTTTGTGTCAAGGTTTCCTGTAGGCTCATCAGCCATTATTATTGATGGGTCGTTAACAAGAGCTCTTGCTATGGCAACCCTTTGTCTTTGTCCTCCTGACAGCTCGTTTGGCTTATGAAAAATTCTTTTCTCAAGACCCACTTTTGTAAGAGCCTCTATCGCCTTTTCCCGACGTTTTTTGCGTCCCACTCCGGCATAAACCATTGGCAATTCCACGTTCTCAACAGATGAAAGCTTTGGCAAAAGATTAAAAGACTGGAAAACAAAACCGATTTTCTTGTTTCTAACCTCAGCCAAACGGTTCTCATTAAATTTTGCCACGTTCTCACCCTCAAAAAAATACTTTCCCGATGTTGGCGAGTCAAGGCAGCCAAGAATATTCATCATTGTTGATTTTCCCGAACCGCTTGTTCCCATTATTGACACAAACTCTCCGTCTTCTATATTAAGATTTATATCTTTAAGAGCCATAACCGCAAGCTCTCCTTGATTATATTTTTTGCATATATTTTCCAGTTTAAGCAACGACATTTAAACAACACTCCCTGCTAATTTATCTTGGGCCGCCCATTCCTCCACCGCCTCCTGGGCCGCCGCCCATTCTGCCGCCGGAAGGCATTCCACCGCCGCCTCCTCCTGTAACGGAATCAAGTATACTTCCCGAACTGTCGTCTGAACTGCTTGAAGAACCTGAAGGCGCTGTTGTGGCATAATCCATATAGTTGGTTCCCTCCACAACATTAGTATCTGGACTTTCAAGTATTCGTTCGTCTTTTTCAAGTCCGCTTATAAGCTGCATATACATATCACTTGTAACTCCAAGCTCAACTTCTCTTTTTTCAATTATTCCGTCGTCACCTACAACATAAACATAGTAAGTCTCTGTTTCGGTATCAAGAGTTACGGCTGAAACAGGTATGTAATCGGCGTTCTGTATGTCAACTGTTATAAACTCCATGTCAAATTCCATGCCCGGCTTTACAAGGTCGTCGTTATCCGTAAGATGAACAAGAACAGGCACAACGGTCTCACTTCCGCTTATAGTACTTTGGCTTTCGGCCACAGGCTCTATCTTTTTAACTGTTCCGTGGTATATCTTATCTTCTATTCCGTCGCTTGTAAGCTCAACATCCTGCCCGACGGCTATTTTGGCTATGTCATACTCACTTACATATGCCATAATATCAAGGTCCGTAAGGTCCGCTATTTTCATAATGGCCGTTGCGTCAGTAAGAAGCTGACCTTCTTCGGCGCTGCTTTCTATTATTGTTCCGCTTATAGGACTATAACTGGCCTCTGTAAGCTTGCTTAAATCGTTCTGAGCTGACTCAAGCTCCATTTCAGCCAACCTTAAAGTATTAAGCTGTCTTTGATAGCTGTTTTGAGTATCTGAATCATTAAGAGGATTTTGTCCGTTTTCCAAATTAAGCTGCGCTGTTTCAAGAGCAAGCTCACAGCTTGTTATGTTAGACTCAAGGGTCTGTCTTTGTTTAACTAAATCGTTATATGTTTTTTCATATTCGTCATATTCCGATTGACTTATTCCTCCCAAATCAAGCATCTGCTTATAATAATCCAAATCATCTTTTGCGTCCGCTATATCTTCTTCATTATCTTCATATTCTTTGTTGGCGTCGTTAAGATTTTGCTGAGCTGTATGAACCTGTGTTTCAAGCTCAAGAAGCTCTGTTCCGTCTGCCGGTGCAGTTAGCGACTCTATTTCAAGATTAGCGTTATCAATGCTTATCTGAGCCGACTCAATTCTGTCCTCAGCATCGCTTATATCCTCGTCTATATCATATGTAACAAGTATCTGTCCTTCCTCAACATAATCCCCAACTTCGGCAAAAACCTCGTCAACTTCCTGAGAGAGCTCTATATATATTGAATGCTCGTCGGCCGCCTGAATTGTTCCCGAGGCAGTCACTCTTTGCTGCAAATCTCCTGTCTGCACCGTAACAGTAGACGGCGGAACAGGTTCCGAGGCAGCTCTTTGGCTGGTTTTATGCTTAATGACAGTAAATGCCGCTATGGCCGCCAATACAGCTATTATTGCTATTATTATGATTATTTTTTTTCTGCTCACAATACCACTCCTAAAGCCATATTATTAGTTTTATTATTTTAATAACTATATTGTAATTGCTCACTCTGACATCATTATGAAAGTAATGTGAAAGCTTTGTGAAATAAAAAAGGCAACGCAAAAGGCCCCAATCGGGTTATACCCGAAAGGAGCCTTTTGTGTGTGTTTTGTGGTTTTATGGTGGTAAATCTGCTTGCTATGTAAAACAAAGTTTGCAAATTACTTGCCGTAGTTATAACCAGCCTCAAGAGCTTTAATATTGGCCTCTACAAGGGCAGGTTTCATTTTCATCTTGATAACCTCTTTGGCGTCATCAAGTGTTATAAGGTGCATTGTATTAACAACAGCGCCAAGGGCAACCATATTGGCCGATTTTGCTGTAGCAACTTCTGTAGCTATTTCAGTAAAAGGAATCTCAAGAACCTTAATGTCTGTTCTCTCTGCCTTTTTTGTAATCATAGAGCTGTTTATAATAAGTGTTCCGCCTGGTTTTACCTTGCTTTCATAATCAATAAGAGACTTTTCGTCCATAACAAGTATTGTATCAGCCTCTGAAATTACAGGGGAGCCGATTTCCTCTGAAATTACAACCTGGCAGCTGGCGCGTCCACCTCTTTTTTCCTGTCCATAAGCAGGTGAAAGAGTTACGTTATATCCCTTTTTAGAAGCGGCTGTGCAGGCCATTTTGCCCATAAGTATTGTGCCCTGTCCGCCGATTCCTGAAAAAATAAGTTCACTTTTCATAATTATTTCTCCTCCTGTCCGCGGTCCTTAAATACTCCCAGAGGGAACTGTTTTGTAATCTCGTCGTCAATGTGTTTAATAGCCTGAACAGGTTTCATCTTCCAGCCTGTAGGGCATGGTGAAAGGATTTCAACAAATGAAAGTCCTTTGCCTTCCATCTGATATTTAAAAGCTTTTTTTATAGCGGCTTTTGTTTTTCTTATGTTAGCAGGAGAGTTTACTGTAACACGCTCGCTGTAATAGCACTCTGGAAGGTTAGCTATAATTTCGGCCATGTTTACAGGGTTACCTGTGTTAACTTCCTCACGTCCATAAGGTGTTGTTGTTGTAACCTGCTCCATAAGAGTTGTAGGAGCCATCTGTCCGCCTGTCATTCCGTAAATAGAGTTGTTTACGAAAACAACTGTAAATTTCTCGCCTCTGATTCCGGCGTGCATAATCTCGGCCATACCTTCGGAAACCATATCTCCGTCGCCCTGATATACAATAACAAGGTCTTCTGGACAAGCTCTTTTAATACCTGTTCCAACAGCAGGAGCACGTCCGTGAAGAGCGCAGATAGAATCTGCTTTGTAATATTTGTCAGCATAAACCGAACAACCGATTGGCCATATAAGAACTGTTTTCTCAACAAGATTTTCTTCTTCTATAATTTCACCTATAAGCCTGTTTATAATTCCGTGTCCGCAGCCGCCGCAGTATTTCATATATACGTCTGTAAACACTTCAGGTCTTTTATATACTATACTCATTGATTTTCACCCCCTGATTATTTATAAAGCTCACAAATTTTGTTGCAGATTTCAACCGGCGTAGGAGTCATGCCGCCAAGCCTTCCATAAAACTCAACGGAAGCGTTGTCGTTAACGGCAAGTTTAACATCGTTAACCATCTGTCCGGCGTTAAGCTCTGTAACAAAGAATTTTTTGCCTTTTCCAACATATTTCTCAAAAGCCTTTTCAGGGAATGGCCAAATTGTGATAGGTCTTATCATACCTACTTTAAGGCCTTGTTCTCTTGCAAGCTTCATGGCGTCAAGGCATACCCTTGAAAGAGAACCAAAAGCAACAATTATAATGTCGGCGTCTTCTGTGTTAATTTCTTCCCATCTCTGCTCATTTTCTCTGATTTTTGCGTACTTAGCCTGAAGGTTAAGGTTGAACTGCTCCCACTGCTCAGGACCGTCACCGCATGTTGTGATGTCGTTGTGATATCCTCTGCCGTTCATACCGTCAACAGCCCAAGGTTTTCTGCCAGTAGGCTCTACCCTTTCAGGAAGCTCAACGTTTTCCATCATTTTTGCAATCATTCCGTCGCTGGCAACAACAACAGGGTTGTTATATTTCTCGGCAAGCTCAAATGAAAGAGGAGCGAAATCGGCATATTCCTGAACTGAATAAGGAGCAAGAACTATTGTGTTGTAATCTCCGTGTCCGCCGCCCTTTGTAAGCTGATTATAGTCGCCCTGTGAACCAAGAATCTCGCCGTCGGCTGGGCCTGGTCTCATACAGTCAACAATAACGGCTGGAAGTGAAGCGGCCGACATATAGCTCATGGCTTCGCAGCCAAGTGAAAATCCCGGTCCGGCTGTGGCTGTCATGCCTCTTTTGCCTGTGGCGGCAACTCCGGCAACCATGTTAAATGCCGAAACCTCTGTTTCAGCCTGTATAAATGTAAGCCCCTCCTGTGGAGCCTTCTTTGCGTAATATTCTGGAATTTCGCTTGATGGTGTTATAGGGTAACCAAAGAAATACTTGCAGCCGGAACGGATAGCGGCTTCAGCAAAGGCTTCATTACCCTGCATAAATACTTTATCTCCCATTGATTAACCCTCCTTATACATTCTTCTCTACTGTAATAGCGCCTTCAGGACAAACGCTGGCGCATATTCCGCAGGCTATGCAATCGTTAAGATTAACGGCCTCGGCCGCGTAATATCCCATTTTGTTAACTGTGCTGCTTTTTGCAAGAATAGTCTTTTTTGGGCAGAATGTCATGCAATATTCACATTCTTTGCACATTTCCCGGTTAACTGTAACTCGGTTCATATTCATACTCCTCTCCATACCTGTTATTTCCGCAAGGCGGAAGAAATAAAATTGAGTAAGCCTTGATTAATATTGTTCCAAATATTAGAAAGCCTTTCTGTTTTTCTTACAGGTTAATTATATTCCGCAGTTCAAATAATGTCAATTATATTTTAATAATAAAATATCACAGAAATTCTTTACTTATCTCAATAAAATCTATATAATAATTATACCATTCTAATATTCAGAATATTTCGGAGGGAAAATTATTATGAACAGCAGTTTTAAATATGTACCAAAATATCCTGTTCAAACGTTGGGCAAAGCGCTTGACATACTGAACTATATAAAGGATAATCCTTCCAGCGAGGGAATATCTTTAACCGAGATAAGCTCGGCCCTTGGCATAGGAAAAAGCGGCGTTCACCGGCTTTTGGATACTCTTATAGCCTATGATTTTGTTGAGAAAATAAACAGCACGTCTCCCGCCTACCGCCTTGGCTGGGGTCTTTTTAACGCAGGAAACGCCGTTCCCAAACAGCACACTCTTAACGGCTCAAGCTATACCCCTATAGTGGAAAAGCTGTGCAACACATTCGGCGAAACAACGAATATAGGCATAATGAACAACTATGAAACAATAATAATATGCAAAATGGAGCCGGCGAGAATGCTGAGAACAAATACGCAGGTTGGCGAAAGAGAGCCTCTTTACGCTACGGCCCTTGGCAAGCTTTTTTTAAGCGATTTTTCCACTGAGGAAATAGACGCATATCTTGAAAAAACTCAGCTTTCAAAAATGGCCGCCAACACAATAACAAATGTTGACAGCCTTAAACTGGAACTTGACAAAATACGTTCTCAAAACTATGCCGTAGACAACGAGGAATTTGTTGACGGAATGATATGCCTTGCCATGCCTATAAGAGATTTTACGGGCCATGTTGTGTCCGGCATAAGTATAAGCGGGCCGGCAAAAAGAATGACCAATGACAAAATAGCCGAAATATCGCCGGAACTTAAAGACGCTTGCAAAACCATATCAAAATTTCTTGGCTACATAAAATAAAATTCGGAGAGCAATTTAAATGGAAATTAACGCTATAAGCATAAGCAGCAAAACGGCTCCTGTTGAAATAAGGCAGCTTTTCGCCTTTTCCGGCGACGAACAGGCTGATTTTTATAAAAAAGCCTTTAGCGATGTTAAAATAAGCCAGTGCGTTATTCTAAGCACCTGCAACCGGTGCGAGATATATTTTGACGGTGCCTTTAGCACTGTCAGGGCTATGGAAAAGCTTTTTTGCGATTTCAAAAACGTCAGTATCCAAAACGCAAAAAAATACATTAACGTTTTTACAGGCGAAAGCGCCATAAACCATCTTTTAAAAGTGGCCTGCGGCATAGATTCTGTTGTTCTGGGAGAAGACGAGATACTTAGGCAGATAAAGGACTCTTATCAATGTGCCCACTCTTTTGGGGCCGTAGGCTTCGAGTTTAATACCATATTCAAAATGGCCATAATGTCGGCCAAAAAAATCAAAACACTAACCGGTCTTTCAAAGACGCCTGTTTCAGTAGGTACTCTAACGGCCAACGAAGTATTCAAATTTCCGAAAGAAAATAAAAACGTGCTTATTATAGGAATAACCGGAAAAATAGGCACAATAACGGCAAAAAACATACTTTCCCGTCAGGGCATAACCCTAAATGGCACATCAAGATTTCATAACGCCGCCAATTCTCCGGTTTTTACAGGGCTTAATGTTAATATACGCCCGTTCTCAGAAAGATACAGCCTTATAAACAGTGCCGATATTATAATAAGCGCCACATCAAGTCCTCATTACACCATAACAAAAGACGAGTTTTTAAAAAACGTAAGACTTAAAAAACCTCGTTTATTTATAGACCTTTCTGTTCCTCCAGATATAGACAGCGATATTAATTCTGTTGACATGTGCCGCCTTTTTGATATAGACTATTTTAAAAAACTTTCGGAGGAAAACAACCTTATAAAGCGCAAAGAAGCGCGCAGCGCCGAAAGCTATATTGACGGCTTTAAAGATAATATAATAAAAGAGCTTTATTACCACGATATAGTAAAATCACTTCCGGAGCTTAATAAGGCCGTAAACGAAAAGGGCCTTAACCGGCTTTTTTACTCTTTAAGAAAATTATCAGACAAAGAAGAAACTGAGGCCGTATACCGGTGGATAAAATTATATTTGGAGGAATATAAAAAATAATGGCGTATTTTCCTTTTTTTATGGATATATCAAACAAAAACGTGCTTATTGCCGGCGGAGGAGAAACCGCCCTTAGAAAAGCCGATATACTTCTTTCATTTGGGGCCAACATAACCGTTGTGGCCCCTTATATATGCCGGAATATTTTAGAAAATGAAAAAATAACAAAAATAAACCGTCCTTTTAACACCGGAGATATATACGGGGCATTTATGGTTATAGCCGCCACAAACAACTCACAAATAAACAAACAAATAAGCGAAATATGCTTTAAAAATAAAATTCCCGTTAATGTTGTAGACGATATAGAACTATGCTCGTTTATATTCCCGTCGATAGTTAAGGATAAAGACATTGTGTGCGCCATATCAAGCGGAGGCAAAAGTCCTTCCGCCACCCAGTATGTTAAAAAAATACTGAAATCAAGCCTGCCTCCCTATTTAGGCGACATAAACAGCCGTGTGGGAGATTTAAGAAATACAGTAAAATCATTTATACCTTGCCGAAAAAAGCGTGAGGAAATATTCAGGAATATTTTTGAGCTTTTAATTAAAACCGAAAATAAGGCCACAAAAAGGGATATAGAGCTTATAATAGAAAAGGCGGTGGACAAAAATGAGAAAAATTAGGATAGGCACAAGAGGAAGCCTTCTTGCCCTTAAGCAGGCTCAAATGGTGTCGGAGGAAATTAAAAGGCGTATTCCGTATACAGAAACGGAAATCATAGTAATAAGCACAAAGGGAGACAAAATAACCGACCGGCCGCTGCTTTCAATAGGCGGCAAAGGGCTTTTTATAAACGAGTTTGAGGCTGCCCTTGAAAATAATGAAATTGACGTAGCTGTACACAGCGGAAAGGACATGCCTTCTTCCCTTAAACCGCAGTTTGACGTTCCGGCAGTGCTTAAAAGAGGAAACCCTGCCGATGTTATTATAACCAATACAAAAAGCGACATAAATTCCATTTCACAGCCTGTTATAGGCACCGGAAGTCCCCGCCGAAAAATTATGATTAAAAGCCTTATGCCAAATTGCCGTGTTGATGGCATAAGGGGCAATGTGCCCACAAGAATAGAAAAACTTAACTGCGGTTTTGACGCCGTTATACTATCGGCGGCCGCCATAGAAAGGCTTGATATTAAAAATCCCGATTTAAACATAGTTCCTTTCAGTACCGAAACATTTATTCCTGCGGCGGCGCAGGCCATAATAGCCTGCGAGACACTTAAAAACTCCGAAGCCGCCGAAATAATAAAAAAAATAAACCACAGCGGCACAATGGCGGCCTTTAAATATGAAAGAAAAATTATGGAGCTTATAGGCGCCGACTGCCATGCTCCCGCCGGAGCATACATAAGCGAAAATAACGGACTTTATTCAATACGGGCTTTTTTCAACACGCCAAAAATAGTAAAACGTTTATGCAGTAAAACCGATATTGACCAAGAAATTAAAAATGTGGCACTGGAGCTGATGAAATGCTGAAAAAACCGCCTTTTGTTTATATAGCCGGAGCCGGCCCGGGAAATCCCAACCTTATAACCCTTAAAGCTCTTAAAGCAATAGAAGAAAGCGACGTTATTATTTATGACAATCTTATAGACGACTCTGTTCTTTCAAATGCAAAAGAAAGCTCTGTTAAGATATATGCCGGAAAATCCGCCGGAAGCCATTATATGAAGCAGGACGAAATAAACAGCCTAATAATTGAGCAGGCAAAAAAAGGGCTTAAGGTTCTGCGTCTTAAAGGCGGCGACCCTTTTGTTTTCGGCCGAGGCGGAGAGGAAGCCGAGGCTCTAAAAAAAGCCGGAATCTCTTTCGAGATAATACCGGGAGTAACAAGCGCCGTTTCCGCTCCCGAATGTGCCGGAATACCAGTTACTCACAGAAGTGTAAGCCGTTATTTTACCGTTATAACAGGCCAAACCGCCGAAGGTTCCATAACAATGGACAGCGGCTTTGCTCAGCTTTCCAAAATAGACGGAACCCTTGTTTTTTTAATGGGCCTTTCAAACATAACTCAAATATGTTCGGCTCTTATAAAAAACGGCAAAAGTCCTATAACTCCGGCAGCTGTAATTTCTAACGGCTCTTTAAAAAACCAGCATGTTTTAAGAGGCAATCTTGAAACCATAGGCGAAATGGTTAAAAACGACCCAAATATAAAGTCTCCCGCCGTTTTTGTAGTTGGAGATGTAAGTTCTCTTAACATGCTGTCGGAAACCAAAATGCCTTTAACCGGAATTAAAGTTTCAATATGCGGTACAAAGGGATTCTGCCGCAAGCTTTCAGATAAACTAACCTCAGTTGGAGCCGAAACCGATATTCTTGATTATGTAGACATAAAGCCCATAAATATTGAACACATGGACAGAGCCATAAAAAATATAAAAAACTATTCGGTTATCGTTTTTACAAGCCCCAACTCAATAAGGCTGTTTTTTGAAAGGCTTAAGGCCAGTGATATTGACATTCGCGCTATTGCCGCGGCAAGGTTTGCCGTTATAGGCTCCGGTACAGGCAGATTTTTAAAAAATTACGGAATAAGGGCCGATATTATGCCAAAAAATTTCACGTCAGACTACTTAGCTCAAGAATTAATAAGCGAAACATCCGAAAAAGATAAAATACTTGTTCCAAGGGCGCTTAAAGGCAATAATATACTTGGCAAAAGGCTGTCCGAGGCCAAACGGCAGTTTGACGAAATTCCCATATACGACACTCTTTGCTCAAAAAATCCTTCTGCTGACAGCGATACAGATTTTATAACATTCGCTTCATCTTTCGGTGTTAAAGGATTTTTTGAAAACGGCGGTATTATGCCTGAAAAGGCTGTTGCCGTATGCATAGGAAAATATACCGCCGACACCCTTAAGGAATATGGCATAAAAAAATATGTTGTTTCCGATGTGGCCGATGCTGACGGAATTAAAAACACAATATTAAGGGAGGCTTTAAAAAAATGAACAGATTCAGAAGACTTAGACAAAACCAAGCCATAAGGCGTCTTGTGCAGGAAACTGAAATTTCCCCCAAAGACCTTATATATCCCATATTTGTAATTGAGGGAGAGAACATAAAAGAACCGGTCGAGTCAATGCCTGGGGTATACAGGTATTCCATAGACAAAATTGATGAAATACTTGAAGAAGTTGACAAAAGCGGCATATCGGGAATACTGCTTTTCGGCGTTCCAGCTCACAAGGACAGCGTCGGCTCTGAGGCATATAACGAAAACGGAGTTACTCAAAGGGCTATAAGATATATAAAGGCAAAATATCCAAATATGCTTGTTATAGCTGATATATGTCTTTGCGAGTATACAAGTCATGGTCATTGCGGTCTTATAAGTGGGAACGAGATTTTAAATGACGAAACCCTCCCTCTTCTTGCCAAGGCCGCTTTAACAAACGTTCAGGCGGGAGCCGACATGGTGGCCCCTTCCGACATGATGGACGGCGATGTGGCGGCCATAAGAAAAATTCTTGACGACAACGGATTTATTAACACACCTATTATGGGATACAGTGCCAAATATTGTTCAAAATATTATTCTCCATTCAGAGACGCCGCCGGCTCCGCTCCGGAATTCGGCGACAGAAAAACATATCAAATGGATTTTCACAACGGAAATGAGGGTATGAGAGAAATAGCCAACGACATTGAGATGGGAGCCGACATAGTTATGGTTAAGCCGGCTTTGGCTTATCTTGACATTATTCGGGCCGCCAAGGATATGTTTAACGTTCCAATAGCCGCGTATAACGTAAGCGGGGAATATTCCATGGTTAAAGCCGCCGCCATTAACGGCTGGATAAACGAAAGGGATATAGTTATGGAAAACCTTACGGCCATGAAAAGAGCTGGAGCCAAAATAATAATAACATATCATGCACTTGATATGGCCAAATGGCTTAAGGAGGAATAAAAATGAATACACAAAAATCCGATGAGCTTTTTTTGAAAGCAAAAAATCTTATGCCCGGCGGTGTCAACTCGCCTGTGAGGGCATTTAACGCCGTTGGCGGAACACCTCTTTTTATATCAAGGGCCAAGGGCTCTAAAATTTATGATGTTGACGGAAACGAGTTTATAGACTATGTATGTTCGTGGGGGCCGATGATACTTGGCCACGCCCATGAAAAAGTTATAGAAGCCGTTCAAAAAGCCTGTGCCTATGGCCTAAGCTACGGAGCCCCTACAAAAAAAGAATCTGAGCTGGCAGAGCTTATAAAAGAGTGTATGCCTTGCGTTGAGATGCTCAGGATGGTTTCCAGCGGAACGGAGGCCGTTATGAGCGCAGTAAGGGCCTCCAGAGGATATACCGGCCGCGACATGATTATTAAATTCAGCGGCTGTTATCACGGCCATTCCGACGGGCTTCTTGTAAAGGCCGGCTCCGGCCTTATATCGAATTCATCTCCCGACAGCGCAGGAGTTCCAAAAAGCTACGCACAAAATACCCTTATAACCCAATACAATAATAAAAAGTCCGTTGAGGAGCTTTTTGAAAAGTATGGCGAAAACATCGCCTGCCTTATAGTTGAGCCCGTTGCGGCAAACATGGGCGTTGTGCCGCCCAAAGACGGCTTTTTAAGTTTCTTAAGGGAAATAACCCGAAAAAACGGCGCCTTGCTGATATTCGACGAGGTAATAACCGGCTTCAGGCTTTCCATTGGCGGTGCCTGCCAATATTACGGCATAGAGCCGGACATGGTTACACTTGGAAAAATAGTCGGCGGCGGTATGCCGGCAGCCTGCTACGGCGGAAAGAAAGAAATTATGGAGGTTATATCGCCTGTTGGCAAAGTATACCAAGCCGGAACACTGTCGGGAAATCCCATAGCCACAACGGCCGGAATTGAAACAATAAAAATACTTATGAATAACACAGAAATATACAAAAGCCTTGACGAAAAAGCTGCAAAAATAGAAGCTGCCCTTTCGTCACTAAAAAACGTAACCGTCAACAGAGTCGGTTCCCTTTTAAGCGCTTTTTTCACCAATGAGCCCGTATTTGACTATAACTCGGCTTCAAAATCAAACACTGCTGAATACTCAAAATTTTTCTTTCACATGCTTGGAAGCGGTGTTTATATGGCTCCTTCCCAATTTGAGGCCATGTTTGTGTCAAATGCTCATTCGGAAGAAGATATAGAAAAAACCATAAATGCCATAAAAAGCTTTTAATATTAATGGCTATCGGTTAAGCAAAATATTAACACCCCTTATTTTTACAGTTATTTAAACAATAAATTCAGAAAGCACATTTTACTTATGGCTTTAATTAAAGAGAAATTGACGTCAGAATAATCCAAAATGTAAGCCATATTTGTCCCTATTGGCAAAAAAGCTTTACTTAAAATACGGTTTATTTACTTAATTTAAACTGTAAAATCACACATAATTTTTTATATACTAACCCGCGGCAAACAAACCGCGGGCAATTTTTATACCGCAAACTCAAACGGACTTTTCTGAAAGCTTTATACCCTTTTCATCTAAAGCTTTTACAGCGTTTTCAATATTTTCAGCCTTAACAAATATATAATCCGTATTATATGTTGAAACGGCAAATATACCTATATTTTTATCCGCCAATACTCCCGATATAAAAGAAAGTATGCCTGTAAGTGAAAAATCAAGCATTCCTTCTATTCTTAAGGCCCTCCAGTTTTTCACCTCGAAAATAACATTTTTCGGAACCCTATTGCTTAAACACACAAGAGATATTTCCTCATCCGTTTTGCCTACAAAAACAAACTCATCTGAAAAATCAACTTCAGTTAAATCTTTTACTCTGCATATTGAAAATATACCGTCTATAATATTTATATTCATTGCCGCACCTCAAATTCTCCAAGCAAAAACCATTTTCCCTCTTCATGAACTATTATACAGCTTTATCCGCACAAAAAAGCGGACCGCAAAACGCGTTCCGCTTTTAATATGTACTTTTTTAAATTAAGCCTCGCCGTTCTCAACGTCTGTAGCGTGCATACCTTTGATGATATAAGCAAGAGTCTTAAGGTCGCCGCACATGATGTCCTCTCTGCAGTACTTAAGAAGCTCGCCTGTTACATCGTCGATTGGTCTGCAAATTCCCTGACGGTTTACCCAAATTGTTCTGTATCCAAGCTCGTTTCCAGGGATAACGTCATATTTGAAACCGAAGCCAGCGTGCATCATCTCATCAACTGTAAGACCAAGTTTCTTCTGTGAAAGAAGGAATCCACCATGATTTGGCTTATAGCACTGAGCGTCCTCGGCTGTGATAATATCGTCAACTTCGATGCCTGCGTTGCCAAGTGTCTGTCTGATAATGTCGTTGTCTGTGTTTGTAAGCATTACACACTTTGTATATTTTCTAAGCTCTTTAATAGCCTCTACTGTGTCAGGGAAAGCCCTCCAGTGAGCCATTGTCTCAGAGAACTCTGTGCAGTCCTCATCTGTAAAGTCGAATCCGAAATCCCTGCATGTAATAGCAAGCGTATCTTTTAATACCTGACGATATGGTCTGTATGTTTTGATGTAATCGAACTGAAGAACTTCCCATCTCTGCTGAACCTGATAAGGTGTAGCTGATGTGATGCCTTTTTTATCGAGGAATCTTTTGAAATAATCCTGAATTTCGCCTTCCCAGTCGATAAGAGTTCCGTATACGTCGAAAGTAATAGCCTTTGGTACTAATCTTGCCATTTAAAACACCCCTTGAATTGTTATTTGTTATTGTTATTTTTAAAACCATGCAACACACTTAAAACCTAATATGTGTTGACCTTATTTACAAAATCTATTATAATCTATTTTATTCATAAGTAAAGCGTCAATATTTAATACTTATCATGTCAAAAAGACATGTTTAAACAGGAGAATAAATTTATGGATTTTGGATTTTCAAAGATATTTACCGAAATAGTTTCATGCGGAAATATAACAAAGGCGGCCGAAAAGCTTGGCTACACTCAAAGCGGTTTAAGCCATACTCTTAATAGGGCTGAGGAGGAATTGGGATTTAAACTTTTTTATAGAGGCAAAAAAGGTGTGTCTCTAACACCTGAGGGTAAAACTCTCCTTCCGGTGGCAAGGGAAATGGAGCAGTGCCGAGAAAAAATGTATGAGACAATAGCGGCTATACAGGGCTTTGAAAAAGGCCAAATTACAATAGGTACAATACAAAGCATAACAATAAACACAATATCGCCTATTTTAAAAGCTTTCCGCCACGACTATCCCCATATAAAAATAGCCTTTAAAGAGGGCAGTGTTCAAGAAATACACGACCTTATACTTGACCACTCTGTTGACATAGGCTTTACAAGTCTTCAGGAAAACGACGAGTTTGAGTGCATACCAATTTTTAACGACCCATTGCTTGCTGTTGTTCCGACGGATTATAACAGCGAAAGCGGATATTTTAACGTTAAAGACTTTGAGAAATATCCCTTTATAATGGCGGCTATGGAAAAAGACAATGATAAGGATATTGACAGAATAATAAAAAACTGTAATCTTAATCTTGATGTGATTTTTTCCTCAAAGGACGATATTGCCATTATGTCAATGGTAGAAAACGGCCTTGGCATAAGCATGCTTCCACAGCTTATAACACTAAGGCATTTTCAAAACATCAAAACCCTTCCCCTAAACCCTCCGGCTTCAAGAGTTCTTGGAGTTGGGCTTTTGTCAGTTGAGAGCGCTTCGCCCGCCACATTGAAATTTATTGAGTATCTTAAAAAAATGCTGTAAACAGAATAAAAAACTTGTTAAAACGAACATTTAAAATAAAATCCATTCTAACTGCAAAAGCCTTCTTAAAATAAATTAAGAAGGCTGAAGCTGTTAAAAGAATATTAATTTGTATAAAGATTAGTGAAATACACGCTTAAAAATGGTTTGGGATATTTTTTAAGTTAAAATACTTCTAAAATCGTCGGCAAAGCCATTTTCGTGTACAGTAAAAACTCCGTACACTAAGGGCGCCAAAAATTCTGATAATATCAGAAAATTCTTACTATTATTCGTAGAAGTCAGCTTTAATAGTAAAATTTTGATATAGCATCAAAAGTCAAGCGGCATATCCGAAAATAAAATTTTCAACAAAAAAATACGTCCCATTTTAAAAAGCCTGACCACAATTTTAGAACAAATTAAAGACCTTTATTTTACATTATAAAACACATATTAATTTTTTTGCCGTAAGCTCAAAATCAATGCCGCTTGTAGACTCCGCTGTTTTTCGCCAATCTTCCGGTATTGATTCAGCTCCGGAAAAAGCACCGCATATTGTTCCGCATATTGAGGCGTTTGTGTCCGTATCATCTCCGGCGTTTACAGCGGCCGGTATGGCAATTTCAGGCGAGCCATTGGCAGCATAGAACATAGCGAAGGCAAAGGGCACAGATTCACAGGCCATTGTTCCGGCTCCAAAAATTCCGGCGGCCTCGTCTATAACATCGTTCATGTCGCAGCTGTCGCCGCAGGAATCCACAATAT
>CAJFUS010000161.1 GCA_904420235.1 Candidatus Neoanaerotignum tabaqchaliae | reverse complement strand
TTATTAAAAACTTACGTTTTGATAAGCGTTATGTTTATAAAAAATTAAAAACTATTACGAATTTTAAGTAAATTAAATTTTGAAAAAGAGTTAATATACAAAATTTAAGTATTTTGAAACAAGTGCAGTTACGTTTTTTAAGTAATCTTCAAAAAAATATTTATTTTGAAATATATCTATGAAATACCATAAACCAGCTTTTTATAAAAAATGTTCTCCTATTTTAAAACTTCTAATAAAGTTTATATGATTATAGAATTATCTATGGATTTAAAAATTAAAGTAATTTTGAATATAATTTTTTAATACGACATATGTCTTTTTAAGTTAGATTTTTATATTGTTTTATAATGCCGCATATTTATAGTAATGCGGTTAAGTGATATAATATCTAATGACAAATGTCGTTTTTTGTATTATTATGTGTTAAATGGAGGTGTTTTATAAAATGAAAATTGAGAACAGCTTTAAAAAATATAACAACAATCAAAAAAACGAAATGGAAAGAGTGTGCTCAGGATATATAAATTTTCTTAATAAAGGAAAAACAGAGAGGGAGTGCGTTAAGGAAATAATAAAGCAGGCTCAAGCGGCTGGATATAAAGATATAGTAAGCGTAATAAAAGAAGGCGGAAAACTTTCGGAGGGAGATAAGGTATACAGTGTGTGCATGGGAAAAGCAGTGGCACTGTTTAACATAGGCGAAAAGCCCATGACCTGCGGAATGAATATACTTGGAGCTCATATAGATTCACCGAGGCTTGATATAAAACAAAATCCGCTTTTTGAGGACGGGGAATTAGCTTTTCTTGATACACATTACTATGGCGGCATAAAAAAATATCAATGGGTGGCTTTGCCGTTGGCTCTTCATGGGGTTGTAGTTAAAAAAAGCGGCCAAATTGTTGAAATAAATATCGGGGAAGATGATAATGACCCTGTATTCTGCATTACCGATTTGCTGATACATCTTGCCCAAGAGCAAATGGAGAAAAAGGGCGCCAGAGTTGTGGAGGGCGAGGACCTTAACATATTAATAGGAAACAGTCCTGCCGAAGGTGAGGAAAAAGAGGCTGTTAAAGCCAATGTTTTAAGGCTTTTAAAAGAAAAGTATGACATAGATGAGGAAGATTTTATATCGGCAGAGATTGAAGCTGTGCCGGCCGGAAAGGCAAGGGAAGGCGGTCTTGACAGAAGCATGATTATAGCCTATGGCCAAGATGACAGAGTGTGCGCCTATACTTCCCTTTTAGCTATGCTTGAAACGGAGAGCGTTTATAAAACGGCCTGCTGCCTTCTTGTTGATAAGGAGGAAATAGGAAGCGTTGGCGCTACCGGCATGCAGTCGAGATTTTTCGAGAACACTGTTGCCGAGGTTATGAACCTTATGAGAGAATATTCCGAACTTAATCTTAGAAGGTGTCTTAAATCAAGTAGAATGCTTTCATCAGACGTAAGCTCGGCCTATGACCCAGCCTATGCCTCGGCTTTTGAGAAAAATAATGTGGCATATCTTTCTCATGGCGTTGTGTTTAATAAATTTACCGGAGCAAGAGGAAAATCAGGCTCAAATGACGCCAACGCAGAATATCTTGCTGTTTTAAGGGACATAATGGACAAAAACGAAGTTAATTATCAAACGTCGGAGCTTGGCCGTGTTGACCTTGGCGGCGGCGGAACAATAGCCTATATATTAGCTTTGTACGGAATGGAAGTTATAGACAGCGGAGTAGCCGTTTTAAGTATGCACGCGCCTTGGGAGGTTACGAGCAAAGCCGATGTTTATGAGGCCGCCAAATGCTACAAGGCATTTATCAAAAATGCTTAAAATTTAAACATACATATAAACATATAAATATAAGATAGAAAAATAGTAAAAGTATAAATAAAGCAAAACCGGTATCTTATGCTAAAATAAGCTGAGAGTCCGGTTTTTTGCGTATGGAGATGATAGCCTGTTGGGATAAAGAAATCAATGGTGAGACATACAGGAAAATTATATATTATAATCCTTGCGTATTATGTTTATTTTAAAGTATTTAACGCCGGTTTATTTCAGTGTGAGGCTCCACCAAAAATATTCATTATAACGCAGCCCAAAATAACAAAAATCATGCCTAAAATAGTTACAGCGTTTGTTCCTTGGCGAAATATGAATATTGATATTAATGTTGTTGCAATTATGCCTACACCGCTCCAAGTGGCGTAAGCTATGCCAAGGTTTATATGCTGAAGTGATTTTGATAAAAAGAAAAAACAAACTGTATACATTGCTATGCAAAGTACTGTAGGAAGTGGTTTTGTATATCCTTCTGAATATTTAAGAAGTGTTGTGGCTACAAGCTCAAGGGCTATGGCTGCTGATAAAAATATGTATGGCAATTTTATCTCCCTCCGTAATGTTTTAAGATATATTTTGTAAATAAAATTTTAAATTATAATATATTCAAAACTTTGAATAATTACCTGTTTTGCTCTTTAATGCTGTTTTAGACTAATAAAAGTTGCTTTTATTCGGATGGGTTTTTATAAAAAACGGCTAAAATTAAAGGATGGAATAAATCCACCCTTTAATAATACAGTTAAAATAAGAAATACTGAGCAAGCGGATAATAGAACGTTAATTTTTCATATGCGCTTTTTAGTTCTCTTATATCAACCAAACTGACTTTAAACTCTATTAAGAAATTTTTTCATTAAATAATATTATTCAATAACAGTGACAATCTCATCGCCTGACGCTTCTGGAAGGGTGGCCTCGGCTTCATCAACAGTAACGGTGATTGTTCCGTTATCCGTTGTTTCAGTAATTTCTGTCATATCGTCTTCCGAAGTTATGCCTATAACAGTCGCTTCTGAACCGGAAGCGTTTTCCAACGACATTCCGATAAGGTCAGTTAAGGATATTATTGAGCTGGAGCTGTCAGGTTTTGTTCTTATGGTGTCTGTTGTTTCAGAAGCTGTGATTGTGCCATTGGCGTCGAATGTAACAACATCTTCTATATTCATGTTCATATTAACTGTCATTTCTGTAAGAGTTGATGACATTTCCATTGTCATGAACGGTGTTCCGTTTTGAGAAGCCATATAACTGAAACCAAAGCCAGTTACATTTCCGTTGGCGTCGCAAGGCACGTTAAATGACATTGAAAGATAAGCGCCTGCGCCAAGGTCTGTTGTTTGGGTAGATTTATATCCGGCATCGGTTTTTGTAAAGGCGCTGTCACTCATCATGTCAAGGGCTAAGGCGTATGACTCAAGCATGGAGCTTGATATGATAACATCATCAAGTGGAACAGCGTCAATAACAAGCTTCATTTGTTCTTCAAATGACATATCAGAGGCCTGAGATGCGATATCGGCCAAATTTCCAAGGCCCATTTGCTCGTACATACTGCCCATATCAAGCTCAATCCAAGTATTTGGAGCAAGTCCGCCGGCCTCAAAAAGGTCGCTGTATAAATATAAAATAAGGTTTTCTCCGTCTAATATAAAGTCGATAGAGCAGTCTTTTAAAGCGTCAGCTATGGACTGAGCCTCTTCGCCGGCTTGAAGCTTTGTAAGTATGTCATCAAGCTGTTTTTCGTTAAGCTTAAGTGCACAGCTTACATCAGCATTAGCAGCGTCAGATACTCCGTCAATAACAAGGGCTCCTGAAAGAGTTGTTGTTTCTCCAGCTTCAGTATCAACAATAGAACCGCTGAAATCAATTTGTCCGGCTATTTTTTGAGTGCCCTGTTCAACATCGGCAGCGAAAAGTCTTGTTATTTCATCAGCTATCTCAAAACTTCCGCCATGCTGTCTAAGCATTAAATCGCTGTTTGATATGATAACGGCTTTATTAGTATTATCCCAGCCTACATTTGAGCCTATGGCCTCGGCGGCATATCTTACAGGAACATATATTGTTGAGTTTTCCTCAAATACAGATGCCGGTATTTTTTCATAAACATTTGTTCCGTTTTCAGTTATAATGGCTTGGTCGGAACCAACAGCAAATGTAACCTGTGTTTCATCGGTTACAGCAGTAACTGTTTTGGCCGATTCTGAGCTTACCATTCCTGTGCCAAGAGCGGAAAAAAGCTGGTCGTAAGGGGCAAAGATGTAGCCTCCCCTTGTTATAATATCGGTGCTCTCTATTCCGGTGTCTGCTCCATTTACATAAATAGTTGTTTCAACATCGGACGCGAAAGCAAATGAGCATGGAATTAGCGCCATAGCCGCACACATAACGACAGAAGCGGCTTTCTTTAAAAATTTCATAGATAATCCCCCTTTAGAATTCTTTACTTATGGAATTGCAATAATGAGTCATAACTAAAAGTTATTACATATATTCCACAACTGTATTTCACATACGTTTGCATATAGTTTATAATAATTGTATACAAAGTGAGAATGAAATACAATTTAATATTATCATAGTTTCTATTATATATAAATGAAAATTTTATTAAGTTTGCATTATTTTTATGTAACAATTAAATGTAGTAATATTTTTGTCAAAAAAATAATATTATTGCTTGTTTATAGTGCTGAATGTCAATAAAATATATAAAATTAAATTTTATATCTATAAAAATGTTGATATGAATTATTAATAAAAAAACTCTAATGTTAAGTTTAAAGTTACAACAAATTTGACGTTATTTTGAGATTTTTATAGTTCAAGTATATACTAAAATATGTTGATTTGCGTAACTTTTGACTATATTTTAATTAAGATTTAGTTTGAATTTTATAAAATATATGCATAGTATAATTATGACACATAATTTGTTTAAAAATTGACACATAAACAGACAAATGTTATTATATATACGTTATAGGCCGTTTGTACATAATAGTCTTTCAGAGGAGCCTGTTTTTAAATGTGCCTATTAACTAGGCAACATTAATATGTGGTTTTGGATTATACACTAAAGCCATGATATTTTGAAATTATTATATTAAGGGGGATTTAAAAATGAAAAAAAGGATTTTATCAGTTGCTATGGCAGCTATGCTTGCTACTGCTGTGTTTGCTGGCTGCGGTTCAGGAACTTCTTCTTCAACATCAGCCGCAACTTCTGGCACAACATCAGCTGCAACTTCCAGCACAACATCAGCTGCAACAAGTGGCTCAACAGCTGCATCGGGCAATGCCGAGTATGCTATGATTTCAGGAACAACAACTCCGGACGAGCATCCATACAATCTTGGACTTGTAAAAATGGGTGAGCTTGTTGCTGAAAAATCAAACGGAGCCGTTACACTTGACGTTTTCGGAAACTCGCAGCTTGGTAACGAGAGAGATATGCTTGAAGGACTTCAGCTTGGCTCACTTCAGGTAACATGCGTTTCAACAGCGCCTCTTGCCGGATTTACAGATTCATTCCTTGTATTCGACCTTCCGTTTATTTTTGAGACAACAGAGCAGGCAAGAGCCGTAATGGACAGCGAGGTTGGAACAGAGATTCTTAACTCTGTTGAGGATCAAGGCATGAAAGGACTTGCATGGTTTGAGAATGGTTTCAGAAACGTAACAAACAGCAAGCTTCCTATTACAGTTCCAGATGACCTTAAGGGAATTAAAATAAGAACA
>CAJFUS010000160.1 GCA_904420235.1 Candidatus Neoanaerotignum tabaqchaliae | reverse complement strand
TGAGGTGAATTATTATGAGTCCAAAGGTTGGTATAATAATGGGAAGCGATTCCGACCTTCCCGTAATGAGCGAAGCGGCCAAGCTGCTTGATAAACTTAGCATTGAATATGAGCTTACTATAATATCGGCCCACAGAACGCCCGACAGAATGTATGAGTATGCCCACAATGCCCATAAAAGAGGCATAAAGGTAATTATAGCCGGAGCCGGCGGAGCGGCGCACCTTCCCGGAATGACGGCGGCCATGACAAGCGTACCTGTTATCGGCGTGCCCGTAAAAACATCAACATTAAGCGGAGTTGACTCTCTCTACTCCATATGCCAAATGCCGCCGGGAATACCTGTAGCAACCGTAGCCATAAACGGGGCTCAAAACGCCGGTATACTTGCCGCGCAAATTTTGGGCGCTTATGACAGCGATATATATGAAAGAGTTGAAAACTTTAAAAAAGGCCTTGAGGAAACGGTTATTAAAAAAGCCGAAAAGCTTGAGGAAATAAAATATGCGTCTTACATTGAGAATATGAAAAAATAACTTATTCGCCTCGTTTTAACGTTTTTACAAACGTTTAAGCGAGGTTTTTAATTAACAAAATACAACATAGCTGAATAATATAAATAAAAGGCTTGTGACAGTTCATATAATAAATTTACAGACACAAAGGAGGATTAACCATGAACGATTTTATTACAACATACACAAAAAAACATCTTATGCCGCTTTCACCAAACAAAAAGGATATTGATATACGCGATATAGCCCACGCTCTTTCATTTATGTCAAGGGCCAACGGACATTTCCCACAGTTTTATTCCGTATGCCAGCACTCCATACACTGCTGCGAAGAGGCAATAGCAAGGGACCTTACGGCAAAAACGGCTATGTGCTGTCTTCTTCATGATGGAAGCGAGGCGTATATAGCCGACATAACAAGGCCAGTTAAAAAACTCATTCCCGGCTATTTAGAAATAGAAAAAACGATACAAAACGCCATATATGAAAAGTTTGCCGGTTCGCTTCCCGACAAAACCGAGGCAAAGGACGTAAAGGATATTGACGACGCCCTTTTATACCACGAGTTTATGCACTTTATGGGAGAAAGAACAAGTGATACAGTTCCGTTTCTTAAAACAAGGCCGGAGTTTAAAACAATACCTTTCAGCGAGGCCGAAGACAGATTTATAAAGCTTTATGAAGCTCTTTATAAAAAAATAATTATAGAGGACTGCTGTTTAAGCGTAGTTAACGCCTAAATCAAAAACGTATTCCGTTTAAGTCGGAATACGTTTTAATCACGCCTATTTTAAAACCCATTACACTCATAATAATTTATAATTTTCACCTGACAAATACCGCCCGAGAGCGGATTTTTTATTTTATAAATCCTCCGAAGCTTTTCATTATTCTTATATCCTCTCCGTAAAATTTGAGTGGCTTGTAATCTCCCATAATTCTTGACGTTATTCTTTCGGAATAACGTTCTTGAATTTCCTCAAACAGCAGGTTTGTTGATATTATTACCGGTTTTGAAGCTATAAGTCTTGTGTTAAGTATGTCAAAAAGCTCCGATGATGTAAAAGATGTATTAAGCTCTGTTCCCAAATCGTCTATTATAAGCAAATCGACGGCTTGAATATCGTCGTTTATTGTGCGTCTGTCCTCATTTTCATCGGTTCTTGAGAATCTTTCTTTCTCAATGGCCTTAAAAAGCTGAGGCGATGTTGCGTAAAGCACTGTATATCCCTTATCAAGCAGTTCACGGGCAATGCAGCTGCAAAGGAACGTTTTGCCAAGACCTGACGGTCCGTAAAACATAAGGTTGCATGTTTTTTTGCTAAAGTTTTTGGTAAACTCAAGACATACGGCAAGTATCCTCTGCATATTTTCCCTTGGAGACATATTTTCACCGGCCATTTGGTTCTCGCTATAAAAATTTATATTAAAGCTGTCGAAATTTTCATATTTTGTAATTTCCCGCATATTTGAGCCGTCATAGGCCATCTCCACTATTTTTTGGGTAAAGCAGGAGCACTGCCTTCCGTCTATAAATCCGGTATCGCGGCATTTATCACATTTATAAACAGGTTTAAGGTAATCTCTTGGAAATCCAGCTTTAGCCATAAGCTCTCTCTTTTTCACGTTAAGGCCATCAAGGCGTTCTTTTAAAGCAATGGCGGCTTCTTTGGCCTCATCAGGGCTTTTCATAGCCGCCTGTGCCGTTTTTATTCCAACCATTGATATTTCATTGTCTATGGCCTCTATTTCCGGAACAGCCAAATATAACTTTTTCCGTCTGTCCATAAGCTTTGAAGCCGACTCCGCCTGAATGGAGTCAAAATATCTTATGGCCTGTCTGTATATATCGCTTCTGCTTAACAATTATATTTCGCCTCCCATTTTAAATCTTTCCCTTTGAAGCCGTTCAAGTTCGGCATAATTATATGTTCTTTGGCTATAATTAATGAATTTATTTTTGCTTTGTTTATTTTTTGAGTCTTTTTCATCATTTGGCGTTCCGTTTGTTTTAATGTCCTGACTTACTTTTCCGGCCTTTTTAGCCTCGGCAAAAGCCTTTTCACCGGCTTCAACGTCTTCTTTCGATTTATATCCAGACTTGTTCCAAGACTCTATTATGCTGTTAGCATAGCCAAAGGCGGCTCTTCCGGTATTTATAACTGTTTTTGAGCAGGCAAGAAGTATAAGCTCCTCCGGCATTTTAAGCTGAAAAACCCATTTATCCATATAATTTATTTCTTCCGATACAGGCTCCCTTGCGTTTTGACCAAAAGCCCTCATTATTTTTCTGTATACGGTATTATATGTATATATTCTGTCTTTAACTCCCTCAACAGTGTTTATGCCGCTTTCGCACCAGTCTATGGCTACCCGCTCTATGTATCGCATGTTTCTGTGTCCGTTTGACACACAGTAGTCAAACAACATTTCTATAACATCAAGGCTCATGCCAAGCCAATGATAAAACGAAAACACCGCAGAAAGGTCGTTGTGAGTAAGCATTTTCCCAAGCTTTTCTTGAGCCATGTTAAAAAGCCGCCGCACGTCAGCATTTTTATCGGCGTACATATTAAGCTCCTCCGGCTGGTATTCCGGCCTCACGTCACAAACAACATGTTTTTTAACATTTTTTGACGTACTGTTTGAGCCTGCGCTTTTGGGGTCCGCCCCATTATCATCAAAATAAACAGCCCCATTAGTCACATTTAAAACATGTCTGTCCTGCCAATACATAGCTGCTGATAATACGTCAACAGATGATATATTAAGCCTGCGCGCTATATCCTCCGCCAAAACACCGCTTCCGGCTTTAAGGGCGCACAGATATACAACCGTATATAAAGCCGGAGCATTTGGCATAAGATTCTCTATAAAATCACAGCTTACCGGCACAAAATTCTCATTAAAAGACCCATTCATTAAAAAGTCCTCCAAAACTAAAAACACCGCTTAAGGGCAAAATCAAAAATAACAGCTTACAATATAATTTTACCATAAAGGCCTGCCTATTGTAAAATTGTATTCAGCATAAAAGCCTGCCATAAAGTTCTTATTCCCCAAACCAGCAAGCCTTAAACTTCTCTAAAAAACATAATAAAGATAAAAAATACAGTCAATCATATTTTTATGCCATTTACTGCCATAAAGTATTTTAAGCCGCACATTAAAACATGTTTTTATTATACAAAAAGCCGCGGTATAAACCGCGGCTTTATAGCTATATCAATAATTTTCAGCTTTAATGGCGAAGAATGCCTTAGGGTGAGCACATACAGGGCATACGTCAGGGGCTTTTTTACCTATAACAATATGTCCACAGTTAGCGCACTGCCAAATCTGGTCTCCGTCTCTTGAGAAAACAATGCCTTCTTTAATGTTTGAAAGAAGCTTAAGGTATCTTTTCTCATGCTCTCTTTCTATATCTCCAACTTTCTCAAAAAGGAAGGCTATATGGTCAAATCCCTCTTCCTTAGCTTCCTCGGCCATTTTTTTATACATGTCTGTCCACTCGTAGTTTTCTCCGTTAGCCGCGTCCTGAAGGTTTGTGGCTGTGTCGGGTATATCTCCGCCGCAAAGAAGCTTAAACCATATTTTGGCGTGTTCTTTTTCGTTGTTGGCCGTTTCCAGGAACAACTCCGCTATTTGCTCATAGCCGTCCTTTTTAGCCTTGCTGGCATAGTATGTGTACTTATTCCTTGCCTGAGATTCACCGGCAAAAGCCGCCATAAGGTTTTTTTCAGTTTTTGAGCCTTTAAGTTCCATAAAAATACCTCCTTAATTTTATTTATTCCCCCTTGTTCATCCACCTGTGGTTTACAAAATACACCAAAAGTCCCAGAACAATAACGGTAAACAATATTACAACAAGGGTTTTAGCATCTTTAAGAGCTATAAATATAGCTATGGCGGCGCACACAGCACTTATGCCATAAAGTATCATTACAGCCTGTTTTTGAGAAAATCCCCTGTCTATTAATTTATGGTGAAGGTGGCCTCTGTCAGCCTGCATAATAGGCTGATGCCTTGCCGCCCTTCTTGTCATGGCAAAAAGCGTATCGAATATAGGAAATCCAACCGCCAGCACCGAAACCATAAGAGCAATCATAGCATATCCCTTAAACACTCCAAGTATACTTGTAACTGCAAGGGTATAACCTAAAAATGTAGCTCCAGTATCTCCCATAAATATCTCTGCCGGATTAAAATTTCTCGGCAAAAATCCAAGGCACGAACCGGCTAACGCGGCCGTAAGCACAACAGATGTCTCATCGCCTGTAAGTATGCACAAAACCATTATACATATAGCGGCTATTGATGAAACTCCCGTTGCCAAGCCGTCAAGGCCGTCTATAAGATTAACGGCATTTGTAAGGCCTACTATCCATATAACGGTTATTGGAATGCTCAATTTAAGCAGAGCGTACGTAACCGGCCACATAACAATATGTATCCGTATGCCAAAGGCCACTGCCACAAGCGCCGCCAAAATTTGAACCGCAAACTTAAACTTAGCCGGAAGGTTTTTAACATCGTCAACCATTCCCAACACAACTATCATGGCTGCGCCTATAAAATATCCCGTAAGCTTATGCATATCGCTGTATTCCGTAAAATTATAAAGCAAAAGAACCGTAAGCGTAAAGCCTGCCACAATAGCTATACCGCCCATTCTTGGCATTGGCTTTTTGTGCATTCCTCTTGCCTTCGGCATATCTATTGCGCCCAGCTTTAAAGATATTTTCTTCGCCACGGGAGTCATTACGTTTGATATTGCAAACGCGGTGGAAAAAGCCGCAATATATAAAACCCAATCGTGTTCCAAGTGTAACCTCTCCTAAATTATTTGGTTCCAAACATTCTGTCGCCGGCATCGCCAAGCCCAGGAACTATATATCCATGCTCATTAAGAGCGCTGTCATAAGCCGCCGTGTATATGTCAACATCATTAAAGGCCTGCTGAACAGTTTTCACTCCCTGAGGAGCCGCTATTATTGATATAAGCGTTATCTCGTCAGCGCCTCTTTCCTTAAGAAACTCTATTGATGCCTTTGCTGTTCCGCCGGTAGCAAGCATTGGGTCAACAAGAAGCACTTTTGCCTTTTCCATATCTTTTGGAACCTTGCAGTAATACTCAACGGGCATTAATGTGTCCGGGTCCCTGTAAATACCTATATGTCCAACTTTAGCGGCCGGCAGAAGGCTGTGAACCCCGTCAACCATGCCTATTCCTGCGCGCAATATTGGAACAACAACAATTTCTTTGGCGACCCGCCTACACTTAGCAGTGGCTATGGGCGTTTCAACCTCAAAATCCTCAAGTGGCAGGTCTCTTGTAGCCTCATAGGTAAGAAGCATCGTAATTTCGGTTATAAGCTCTTTAAATTCTTTAGTGGTTGTGTTTTTATCCCTTAACATAGCCATTTTGTGCTGTATAAGCGGATGCTCAGATATAAATAGTTTTCCCATTTTAACGCCCCCTAACCCTCTATTTGTTTAATTCGCCTTATATGCCTTTCGTCATTTGAAAAATCCGTATTAAGAAAATTTTTAACAATCTCAACAGCAAGCCCAGGGCCTATAACACGTGCGCCCATTGCCAGCATATTGGCGTCGTTATGCTCTCTTGTGGCCTTTGCCGAAAAGCAGTCGTGGCACAAAGCGCACCTTATGCCCTTTATTTTGTTGGCCGTAATTGATATGCCTATGCCCGTTCCGCATATAAGTATGCCCTTTTCACATTCTCCTTTTGCTACAGCATTGGCAGCAGCCTTGGCGTAAACAGGATAATCACAGCTTTCCTCTGAATATGTACCAAAATTTTTATACTCAATTTTCTCACTGTCAAGATATTTTATAATTTCCTTCATAAGCGGGTATCCGCCATGGTCGCAGCCCAAAGCAATCATAATATTCCCCTTTCCATAAAGCCATATATATCAAGTGTAATTAAAATATAACATTTTTTTTACGCAATATCAACAAAAACAACTTTTTAAGCCTCTATAAGCTTATATCCGGCGGCTTTTTTTAATCTGTTCATAACAGCCATTCCCTCTCCGGTTTCCTCAAAAACCTCGGAATAAACCTTATTAACTTTGTTTTCGTCAAAGTCTCGCAATATGTCAAAAAGTGCTTTTCCCGCCTGCCTCATATTTTTTCCAACTCCAACAACCATATCGGCTTTGTAAAGGCCTGCATTACTGTTAAGGCACATAACACCTGTTTTAAGGCCGTTTTCCATATCTTGTTTCACAAGCTGATTTATTTTTTCCGCCACATTGCTTTTTTCGCCCTTAACAAGAAATACCTCCGCATCGGGAGAATAGTGAGTATATTTCATTCCAGGGGCTTTTGGTTTTTCTCCCGCTGAAAGAGCCTTGTAAACAGCAGGGTCAATATCAATAGCTCCAACAACTTCTTCAAGCATTTCCTTTGTTATGCCTCCTGGGCGCAAAATAACCGGCTTCTTTCCCGTAACATCAACTATTGTAGACTCAAGGCCAACCTCACAGCTTCCACCGTCAATAATCATGTCTATTTTTCCGTCCATGTCGTGAAGCACATGCTTTGCTCTTGTTGGAGACGGTTTTCCGGACGTGTTGGCGCTGGGCGCCGCCACAGGAGTTTTTGCGGCGTTTATAATAGCCCTTGCCACAGGATTTGACGGAAATCTTACGGCAACAGTATTAAGTCCCCCCGAAACGGAGTCCGGAACGATTGACTTTTTTCTGAAAACAAGTGTAACGGGTCCTGGCCAAAACCTGTCAATTATTTTAACGGCGCATTCTGGAATATCGCACACTATGTCTTTAAGCTGACTTATGTTCCCTATGTGCAGTATAAGAGGGTTATCGGAAGGTCTTCCCTTTGCCTCGTATATTTTTTTACACGCCGAAGCGTTAAGTCCATCGGCGCCAAGTCCATAAACCGTTTCTGTAGGAAAAGCCACAAGACCTCCCTTACGAAGTATTCCCGCGGCTTTTTCAATTAAATCCATATTTATATTGTTGCTGTCAATTTTCTCAAAAATGGTTATCATAAATTAGCACCACAGCAGTGTTTATATTTCTTTCCGCTTCCACATGGACATGGGTCGTTTCTGCCTATTTTTTTGCCTTTAACAACTGTGCGGCTATTTCTCTGCTCAGCAAAAAGCGCCTTTTGCTTTGTCTCGTCAAATATGTTGTTCCACTGAGGAAGGGTATAAAGGTGGTCCGCCCTATATTCTACCATTTTTTTGTAGAGTTTCTCAAAATCAATATCAAGATTAATCTGTGAGTTTTCATCAAGCTTTCTTACATCGTATTTTTTCGGAAGTATATCGTTAAGTCCGTCAACAAAAGCTATAACATACTCAGCCGACATATTAAACCTTTCGCCAAGCTCTGTTACTGTTCCGCTTAAATTTGTAACCTTGTTCTCAAGAATGTATTCATAAACCTTTTGCTCGGCTGGAAGGTATACGTCCCAAACCGCGTCAACGCTTCTTCCGTCTTTACTAAAAGCCTTATTAAGCCACTGCTCATAAATACTGCTCATTTTTTTACTCTCCTTTTGCCTACAAGTTATAATCATATTTTCCATTGAAAATAATAATATAATATATTAGTGTTTTATGCAACAAAAACTTAATTGAAGTCTGTTTTAAGGCAAATATGCGCGCATTTTTCTGTTTGGCTTCGAGGCACAACAATAACCTCAACATTGCCCCTAACACACCTTAAAACCTTATTGGCCGCATTCTTAAGCCCTTCTGTGTCGTTTATGTCGCATTTAGGCGGCTGACCTATTACTATTCTTGTTATATGTTTCTCAAAAACGAATTTTCCTATGCACTCGGCTATATCCTCATCGCAATAAAAATGTATGCTTCCGCCCTTTTTTCCACCATACTGACACAGCTCGTTTATTATTCTTGGGGTATCGCTGTTATTAAATATACTGTCTCCTCTTTGCACATGAAGAATGTGAAGCTCTCCATTAAGCATGTCCGCCGTTTCCGCGGCCATATCTATAAGCCTTTCAGAGTTAGCTTGACTTGTTATACACACAAGAACACGCTCTGTATTGTCATCTTTTCCTTTAATATCAACGGCTTCTTTTATCATTTGCCACCCTCCGTTCAAATGGGTTTTATTTTAATAATACACCAAAAAGCGGAAGAATGTATTAAATTTTATTTAACATTAAGCTGTTCTTTAATTTTAATTCTTATAAAACCTTTAAAAATCAAGCCTTTTATTTTTTATTTTATCCGTTTTTTTAATAAAAATATCAGCATTTGATATTTAAAACTGTATTCTTTTCTATAAAAATTCAAATATTTTTAAAACTGATGTAAATTTTTTATTTTAAGCTGTAGTCAACAGCGGCCTTCACAAAATCCTTAAAGAGCGGGTGCGGTCTGTTTGGCCTTGATTTAAATTCTGGGTGGAACTGCACTCCCACAAACCAAGGGTGGTTATGTATTTCCACAATCTCAACCAATTTTTCATCTGGCGAAATGCCAACAACACTTAATCCAGCCTCTACAAGCTCTTTTTTATACATGTTGTTAAATTCATATCTATGCCTATGACGTTCATATATAAGTTCTTTGCCATAGGCCTTGTATGAGAAAGAACCTTCCGAAAGCTTGCATGGATAAGCTCCAAGACGCATAGTGCCGCCCATATCCTCAATATCCTTCTGCTCCGGCATAAGGTCTATAACAGGATGTGTGGTATCCGGATTAACTTCCGAAGTAAAAGCGTCGGCGTATCCCAACACGTTTCTGGCGTATTCTATAACGGCGCACTGCATTCCAAGGCATATTCCGAAAAATGGTATTTTATTTTCCCTGGCATATTTAATTGCGGTTATTTTTCCCTCAAGTCCTCTGTCGCCAAAACCTCCTGGAACAAGTATTCCGTCAACTCCCATAAACTCGGTTTGAGCATTGTCCTCTGTAAGATACTCGGCGTTAATCCACTTTATATCAACATTAACACCGTTGTGTATTCCGGCATGATGTAGCGACTCAACAACAGATATATATGCGTCGTGAAGCTCAACATATTTCCCTACCAAAGCTATTGTAACATTTCCGCTCATGCTTCTTTCTTTTTGAAGCATTTCTGTCCACTCAGAAAGGTCAGGCTCATTATTGCTAAGTCCCAGCTTTCTGCACACAGCCTTAGCCAATCCCTCGTTTTCAAGCATAATAGGCACTTCATAAAGGCTGTCGGCATCAAGATTTTGTATTATACAGTCATTTTCAACATTACAGAAAAGCGAAAGCTTGGCTTTCATATCGGCGCTTATTTCATGCTCTGTACGACATACTATAATATCCGGCTGTATCCCTATTGAAAGCAGTTCTTTAACAGAATGCTGTGTAGGCTTTGTTTTCATTTCTCCGCCTTTTGACAGGTATGGTATAAGCGTAACATGAATGTAAATGCAGTTTTCTTTGCCAATTTCCCTTGCCACATGCCTTATAGCCTCAAGGAACGGCTGACTTTCAATATCTCCTACGGTTCCGCCTATTTCGGTAATAACAACGTCGGGAGAATTAAGCTTGCTTGCCCTGAATATTCTGTCCTTAATCTCGTTTGTGATGTGCGGTATAACCTGAACGGTAGCGCCTAAATACTCGCCTTTTCTTTCTTTGTTAAGCACCGACCAGTATACCTTTCCCGTTGTAGTGTTGCTGTTTATATTAAGGTTTTCGTCTATAAATCTTTCATAATGTCCAAGGTCAAGGTCCGTTTCGGCTCCGTCCTCCGTAACAAAAACCTCTCCATGCTGATATGGGCTCATTGTGCCGGGGTCAACGTTTATATATGGGTCAAATTTCTGTATTGTAACTGAATATCCCCTCGCCTTTAAAAGCCTTCCCAATGACGCCGCCGTTATGCCCTTTCCAAGGCCGGAAACAACGCCGCCGGTAACAAATATATACTTAGTGTTCTGCATTTTTATCCCCCTAACAAAATTTCCTATATCAAAAGCCTTCAACTTTTTTCCGCACACAAATACTATTTTATACTAACACATATTTTTTGTTTACTCAACAATATTTAACATAAAAAGAGGAGCGCCGGCATAATATCCGGCGTTCCCGCGGCTTTAAATCAGCCTTCATAAGGTACTATTTCAGCTTTTTCAATAATAATGTCTTCTGTTGGCTTATCGTTGTCATCAGTTTCAACGGCGGCTATAGCGTCTACAATGTCCATGCCCTCAAACACCTGGCCGAATATTGTATATCCAAAATCAAGGTGCGGCGTTCCGCCAAGCTCGTTGTATTTAGCTCTTGCCTCTTCAGAATAGTTCGTTCTAACAAGCTGGCCTGTTTGAGAGTTATAAAGAAGCTGGCCTTGACCGTACTGTTCAATAATTGAATCTACATAGTCAAAATACCCATCCTCTATTTGAGGAGCCTGAACTATATAAAACTGGCTTCCGTTTGTATTAGGACCGCTGTTTGCCATGGCAAGAGCTCCTCTGAAATGGTAAAGGTCGCCGCTAAGCTCGTCGTCAAACTTTCCTCCCCAAATACTTTCTCCTCCGGTTCCGTTTCCGTTAGGGTCGCCGCCTTGAATCATAAATCCGTCTATAACCCTGTGGAATATAAGTCCGTCGTAATATCCGTCATTAACATGGGTCTTAAAATTCTCAACGGCGTTTGGAGCCTCATCAGGGCAAAACTTAATTTTTATAACGCCCTTATTTGTTGTAAGTACGGCTATTTCCTCGCCCTGTTCAGGAGCCTCAAGCTGAGGGAAATATGTTCCCTCTGTAAAACATTTATCAACAAGCTCCTGCTGGGCCTGAATTTCCTCTTCTGTAGGCGCAGTGCCCTCTTGTGAAGCGCTTGAAGACGATTGAGTATCAGATGAAGCACCTGAAGACGCTCCTGACGATGAGCTTCCCTCAGCGGCCGAACTTGAGCCGCAGCCCATAAGAAGCATAGCTCCCGCTATGGCCATACATATAATTTTTTTCATTTTAACATCTCTCCAATCTTAAAATATCTCTAAATCGGACCCCCGTTAAAAAGTTAAATCCTGCTAAAGCAATAATCAAAACTTAATATATCACTCGATAAATTTTAAATTCTAAACTCACTTTTGTCAAATAAAATTCACGAATATTCAAGTATTACTTTAAGAACATTTTCCGTTCCCTTTGAGGCGGGGCTTTTTTTCATGGCTTCTATCAGCTTCGGCCGTAAATTATAAAGTTTTTCAACGCTTTCCATAAGCGTTTTTCCATTCATATCATCCTCGTCAAGAACAAGAGCATATCCCTGTTTCTGAAAACTTTTGGCGTTAAGTATCTGGTCGCCTCTGCTGGCTCTTGCCGAAAGAGGTATTAAAAGGGCCGGTTTTTTTAAAGCCAAAAACTCGGATATGGAATTTGAGCCGGCACGTGATATAATCATATCGGCCGCCGCCATAATATGCGGAAGTTCTTCTGAAACATACTCAAACTGCTTGTATCCGTCTATATTAATAGAGCCGTCAACATTGCCTTTTCCGCATATATGAGCCACATTATACTTTTTAACAAGCTCCGGCAATATATCCCTTAAAACAGCATTTATTTTTTGAGACCCAAGACTGCCGCCCATCATCATTAAAACCGGTTTGTCGTTTTTAAATCCGCATATTTCAATTCCCTTATCCTTGCTGCCGTTAAAAAGCTCCTTTCTTATAGGCGTTCCGGTGTAGATACCCTTTTTGCCCATAAGCTCCGCCGTTTCCTTAAATGTGGCGCATACCTTTTTAGCAAAAGGCATGGCTATTTTGTTGGCCAGTCCCGGAGTCATGTCCGACTCGTGGGCTATAACCGTAACGCCGTTCATTTTAGCCCCCAGTATAACCGGCACAGCCACAAAACCGCCTTTAGAAAACACTATGTCCGGTTTTATTTTTTTTATAAGTTTTTTGGCCTCAATAATACCTTTGGCCACCTTAAACACATCGGTAAAGTTGTCCTTTGACATATATCTTCTAAGCTTTCCCGTTGACACATAATAATATGGTATGCCTGTTTTCTCAACAAGCTCCCTTTCCATGCCTTTTTCAGTGCCTATATAAACAACATTAAAGCCTTTGCTTTTAAGTTCAGGAATAAGCGCTAAGTTTGGTGTTACGTGTCCTGCGGTGCCTCCGCCGGTTAAAACTATGGTTTTCAAAATAACATCTCCTGTCAAATTTTTAATATATTAAATAATACCAGAATATTCCGTTCAATACCACATATAAAGTAAATATACCGCAACTATATGGCATGAAAAATACTCTGTTTTTATATATTTATATTAAGGGGGAAAAATTATGTATCCATATATGTCAAATGCTTCAAACTCCAGCAAGGACTCTGAAAAACCTATTAAAGCCGCCGAAAAGGACAATTCGTCAGTTCCTGAAAACGATGCGAGAATAACCGAGCTTATTTTAAAAGCCATAGCTTCAGAAACCGAGTCTGCCGATGGTTATAAAAATCTTATGGCTACAGTTGTTGACAGCCGTGACAGAGAAACAATAAGGAGTATGTATCTTGACGAGCTTAGGCATAAAAAACTGCTTTCGGCCATGCTTGAAAATCCTTCCATAATCCCCGCCGACCTGCAGTATCGCAACATAGACGCAAAAGGCATACAGGAAGTTTTATCAGAAGCCATTATAAATGAAATTGAGGCCGCCAGATTTTATCGGGACTTAGCCATTGTAATGGAGCCGCAGTATCCTTCACAGGCCCGAACAATTTTGTCCATTATGAACGACGAGCAGAACCACGCTGTTCTTGACTCATACCTTTTTACAAAATATCAGGACGCCAAAGCTATACTTAACACGAATGCATCTGAAGACTTATCCGAAAGTGTTCAGGAAGGTTCTGAATAACAGGGATATTGCAAAGGTTCTTTTGGGGTGGTATACTTTTTTTGTAAATATTTTACAAAAAGGAGGCCACACCAATGAGCGACTGTATATTCTGCAAAATAATAGCCGGAGATATACCTTCGGCCACAATTTATGAAAACGATGAGTTTAAGGCCATTTTAGACCGTTTCCCGTCAAACGAGGGCCATGTGCTTATAATGCCTAAAGAACACTGCGCCAATATTTTTGAAATTGACCCTGAAAAGGCCGGAAGGCTTTTTACCCTTGCCGCCAAAATAGCCAGAGCAATGAAAGACGTTCTTGGCTTTGAGAACATGAATGTACTTCAAAACAACGGCCCCGTTGCCGGCCAAACAGTAAACCATTTCCATCTTCACCTTATACCAAGATACGAAAACGACAAAGTTAACGTATCATGGCCGCAAATGGACCTTACGGACGAACAGATTGAAAGCGTAAGGGCAAAATTGGCCCAGAAAATGGTTTTTTAAACCCTTAATAACAAAATAAACGGACACACATGGCATAAACAATCCTTGAGTGTCCGTTTTTAAATTGAGTTATATTTAAAATATTTTGCTAAATCATTGCCAAAATTCAGCTAATGTAGAATATTGTTTTATAAAGATTACAATATTTTTTGTTTAACTTAAAATTTGTTTAAAGTTTTGCACCTGCATAATTTTAATATTTTTATCTTTTAAGTAAGCTTATAAACCATCTCATACGTCCGCCAATGTTAAACAAACGAAAACCCGCAATTCTTATAGGCGGCACTTTTTTGGGAAACAAAATCTCTTTTATGGGCTTCATAAAACTCCTCTTTCAATTTTAATATCATTAAAAATCATCTAACAACATAAACTCTGCATTCAACAAATTTTAAATTTGACTTAAATGTTGTTGCAGGTTATATTCAGACAAATATAAAAAACAGGCGTCCAAAAAATCGCGCATTGTTTTTTGAACACCCGTTAAATTTTAATAAAATTATTATTCCTCAAATTCGCCATATTTTCTGAACCTTTGGTATCTTTCCTCCAAAAGCTCATCATAGGGTTTGACGCAAAGCACGGCAAGCTCTTTTTTAAGCTCCTCTTTTATTATGTTTGTTGTAAACTCAAGATTATTTTCAAGACCTTCCTCCGGCTCCGGTATAATTTTTTCTATAACGCCGTTTTTAATAAGGTCCTGAGCCGTCAGTTTCATAAGCTCAGCCGCCTCGCCGCTTCTTGACGGGTCTCTCCACAGAATGCTGGCAAAGCCTTCAGGCGAAAGCACCGCGTACATACCGTTTTCAAGCATCCAAACTCTATCGCCGGCAGCCATGGCTATTGCGCCGCCTGAGCCGCCCTCGCCTATAAATATGCTTATAACGGGCGTTTTAAGTCCTGATGACTCATAAAGACAGCGGGCTATGGCCTCGCCCTGTCCTCTTTCCTCGGCCCCCTTTCCCGGATAGGCCCCTGAGGTATTTATAAATTGTATAACCGGTCTGTGGAACTTTTCAGCCTGCTTCATAAGGCGCACAACCTTGCGGTATCCGTCCGGATTTGGAGAGCCGAAACGCCTTTCCACGTTTTCTTTAACAGTGTGGCCCTTTTGTATGCCAATAACAGTAACGGGCATTCCGTCAAGAGATGCTATTCCGCCAACCATTGCTTTATCATCCTCAAAATGCCTGTCGCCGTGAAGCTCAAAAAAGTCGTCGAATATTTTTTCTATAAACTCAAGGGACGTTGGCCTTGATACCATTCTGGCTTTTAAAAGCACTTCCGAAGCGTTACTCATTGCCTTCTTCCCCCTTTTTAATATTGTGCAGCTTAAATATTGTTGTAAGGGCGTCTTTCATATCCCTTCTGTTAACTATTTTGTCAACAAATCCGTGGCTTAATTGAAATTCGGCAGTTTGAAAGTCATCCGGCAGTTTTTCGTTTATGGTGCCCTCTATAACCCTTCTGCCGGCAAATCCCATTATTGCCTTTGGCTCTGCCAGTATAATATCGCCAAGATTAGCAAACGATGCGCTTACTCCACCTGTTGTAGGGTCTGTGGCAACGGTAACATATAAAAGTCCCGCGTCATTGTGTTTTCTTACGGCGGCGCTTGTTTTAGCCATCTGCATAAGTGAAATTATGCCCTCCTGCATTCTTGCTCCGCCGGAGCATGTGAATATAACTATGGGCAGTTTAAGCTGCGTTGCCTTTTCTATTGCCCTTGTTATTTTCTCGCCCACTACCGAGCCCATTGAGCCCATCATAAAATTGCTGTCCATAACGGCTATAACGGTTTTATATCCGTTTATTCGGCAAAGACCCGTAAGCACACCATCCTTAAGGCCGCTTTTATCTCTTATTTTTTCAAGCAGTTTATCATAATCAGGATAGTCCATTGGATTTTTAGCCACCATATTGGCGTCAAATTCCTCAAATGAGCCCTCGTCACAGGTAATAGCAAGTCTTTCGGCAGCCGATATTCTAAAGTGTCCGCCGCACTTAGGACAAATTTGGAACTCATCCATTTCTTTTTTATAAATAAGTCCGCCGCAGAAACGGCATTTAACCCACATACCGTCTGGTATAGCGGGCGTTTCCTGCTGCTGTTCAGGCTCATGGGCTGTTTCTTCCCTTTTAGGCATTGTTCTGCCAATGGGTATATAATTTTTCTTTTTAAAAAGGTTCATAGTCAAATCACCTGTTATTTAATAATCTCTCGGGCTATAAAGCCTGTATCAAAAACACCCTCCAAATACTTCTCGTTTGTAAGTATTTTTTCCTGAAATTCTATATTGGTGTCAACGCCCTCAATAACAAACTCATAAAGACAGCGGCGCATTTTTTCTATAGCTTCCTGCCTCGTTTGGCCATAGGTTATTACCTTGGCAATCATAGAGTCGTAGTATGGAAGTATTTGACAGCCGGCGTAAACGGCGCTGTCAACCCTAACTCCAAGTGTCCCACCCGGAACAAGCAGATAATCAAGTGTTCCCGGCGAGGGAGCGAAGTTTTTATCCGGATTTTCAGCGTTAATGCGGCACTCTATGGCATGGCCGGTTATCTTAACGTCTTTCTGTTTTATGTCAAGAGCGTCGCCCTCGGCTATTTTTATCTGCTCCTTTACAATGTCAATTCCGGTAATCATTTCTGTAACCGGATGTTCAACCTGTATTCTTGTGTTCATTTCCATAAAATAGAAATTGCCGTCTTTGTCATAAAGAAACTCTATTGTGCCGGCGCTTTTATATCCAACGGCTTTTGCAGCTTTAACAGCCGCCTCGCCCATGGCCTTTCTTGTTTTCTCTGAGAGCACCGGAGACGGAGCTTCCTCAAGAACCTTTTGATTCCTTCTTTGAAGGGAACAGTCCCTTTCGCCAAGATGTATAACATTTCCGTAATCGTCGCCAAGTATCTGTATTTCTATGTGTCTGGCGTTTTCTATAACCTTTTCCATATACATGGTATCGTCGCCAAAAGCGGCCTTTGTCTCGGCTTTAGCGCTTTCGTAAGCGTTTTCAAGTTCTTCTTCGGAACGCACAATGCGTATGCCCTTTCCGCCGCCTCCGGCGGAAGCTTTAACCATAACCGGATAGCCAAGCCTTTTAGCGCATTCCTTGGCCTCATATATATTTGATATAACTCCGTCGCTTCCAGGTATAACGGGAACGCCTGCCTTAATCATAAGCTGGCGCGCATTGGATTTATTGCCCATGGCGTCTATAACCCCCGCGTCAGGGCCTATAAATTTTATGTTGCACTCCTCGCACATTCCTGCGAATATGGCGTTCTCAGCCAAAAACCCAAAACCCGGGTGTATGGCTTGAGCCTTTGTGGCAACAGCGGCGCTTATTATATTCTGCATGTTAAGGTAACTGTCTTTGGCTTTAGCAGGACCTATGCAAACGGCCTCGTCGGCGAGCTGTGTATGCAGGGCGTCCCTGTCCGGCTCAGAAAACACCGCCACCGTTGATATTCCCATTTCACGGCACGCGCGTATTATTCTTACGGCAATTTCGCCCCTATTAGCTATTAAAACCTTTTGAAACAAAATATAAGACCTCCCTTATCCGATGAGGAATGTAATTTCGGCCTCGCAGGCCTTTTTGCCGTCAACATAGGCAGTGCCCTTTCCTATTCCGGCGTTCATTTTAAGCTTTATAATCTCAACCTCTATGCGCAAAGTGTCACCCGGAACAACTTTTCTTCTGAATTTGGCCTTGTCAATACCGCCAAAATAAGCGGTCTTCCCTTTAAACTGTTCCATCGAAAGAACAGCTACCGCTCCGGCCTGAGCCATAGCCTCAACAATAAGCACTCCCGGCATTACAGGCTCCTGAGGGAAGTGTCCCACAAAATAGGGTTCGTTCATCGTAACGTTTTTAACGGCAACTATCTTTTCTCCCTCAACAATTTCCTCAACTCTGTCTATAAGAAGAAACGGCGGCCTGTGGGGAAGTATTTTCATAATTTCTTTTATATCCATCATTTAAAATTCCCCCTGTCAGCCTATTCTGAAAAGCGGCTGGCCGTATTCGACAAGTTCCTCGTTTTTAACAAGAACCTCTTTAACCTCGCCGTCAAAGTCGCTTACAACCTCGTTCATTATCTTCATAGCCTCTATTATGCAAAGCACATCGCCTTTTTTAACCTTGGCGCCGACGGGGGCATAAACCGGTTTTCCCGGTCCGGGGCTTTCATAGAATGTGCCTACAAGAGGAGCTTTTACTATATTTCCTGATTTATCATCGTCCTTTTTATCCTCACTTGCGCTTTCAGCCTCAGCCAACGGCGCCGTTTGAGCAACAGGTGCGCTTACAGAAACGCTTTGAGGCTGTACTGACGAAAGAGTTATTGTTTCCGTCTGCGTTTGAGGAACCGCTACGGCTCCCGTTTTATTCATTTTAACATTGCAGTTGTCAAGGGTAAGCTCAAAACTCTTTAAGCTTGAGCTGTCCACTATTGAAATAAGTTCTTTAACCTCATTAAAATTCATTTTTTACCTGCCCTCCCATTTTTTAAAGCATAATACGGCGTTATGTCCGCCAAAACCAAGATTATCGGAAAGGGCGTATCTTATTCTCATGCTTCTGCCAACATTAGGCACATAATCAAGGTCGCATTCCTCGTCCGGTGTCTCATAATTAATTGTAGGCGGAGCGAAATCATCTTCTATGGCCTTTACGCACACTATTGCCTCTATGGCTCCAGCAGCGCCCAAAAGATGTCCCGTCATAGACTTAGAGCTGCTTATGGCAACCTTTTTGGCATGCTCGCCAAGGGCAAGCTTTATGGATGCCGTTTCGGCTCCGTCGTTTGCCGGCGTGCTTGTGCCGTGGGCATTTATATAGTCTATGTCTTCCGGCTTAATTCCGGCCTCCTCAATGGCATATCTCATGGCTTTTGCTCCGCCGCTTCCGTCAGGGCATGGGGCCGTAATATGATAAGCATCGCTTGACGAGCCATAGCCTACAATCTCGGCATAAATCTTGGCTCCTCTTTTAATGGCGTGCTCAAGCTCCTCAAGCACAAGCATTCCAGCTCCGTCGCCCATTACGAATCCGTCGCGGTTCTTATCAAAAGGTCTGCTGGCTTTTTTAGGATCCGGATTTGTAGAAAGCGCCGTAAGATTGGCAAATCCGGCAACGCCTATAGGAGTTATTGACGCCTCGGAGCCTCCGGCTATCATTATGTCTTGATACCCGTCAACTATTTTAAGATACGCCTCGCCTATGGAGCTTGTGCCTGTTGCGCAGGCCGAAACTACGTTTTCGCTTATTCCCTGAGCCTTAAACATTATTGATATGTTTCCGGCCGCCATATTGCTTATTGACATAGGTATAAAAAGCGGAGAAACCTTTGACGGTCCTTTTTCAACAAGCTTAACAATCTGCTCGTTAATTGTCATAAGTCCGCCTATGCCGCTTCCCACAATAACGCCAAACCTGTCATGGTCTATTTCCTCGTCTTTAAGACCGCTCATGTCATAGGCCTGCTTAGCGGCGGCTATGGCGTAAATTGAATAAAGGTCGTTTCTTTTAACATCCTTTTTTGATATATATTGCTCCGGATTGAAATTTTTAACCTCGCCGCCTATTTTAACCTTAAATCCCTCTGTATCGAATTTTGTAATATAGTCTATGCCGCTTACACCGTTTTTAATATTGTTCCAGAACTCGTCAACATCGTTTCCGCAAGGCGTAACAGCGCCCATACCTGTTATAACGCATCTTCTTCTCATAAAAATCCCCTTTCAGCTCATTACCATTCCGCCGTCAACATTCAACACCTGTCCGGTTATATATCTGTTTTCGGCAAGGAACACAACGGCCTCGGCTACGTCCTCCGGCGAGCCGGCTTTTTTGAGCGGTATATTTTCAAGCATTCTTTTATGCTGCTCCTCTGTAAGCACATCTGTCATATCCGTAGTTATAAACCCTGGGGCCACAGCGTTTACGGTAATTCCCCTTGAGGCCAGTTCTCTGGCGGCAGATTTTGTAAGGCCTATAACTCCGGCCTTTGATGAGGCGTAATTGGCCTGTCCGGCGTTTCCAATAAGTCCAACAACAGATGATATATTTATAATGGTTCCCGATTTTTGCTTAAGCATCACGCTGCTGGCATGTCTTACCATATTAAAAGCGCCCTTAAGATTTGTGTTTATAACATCGTCAAAGTCTTTTTCACTCATTCTCATTAAAAGGCCGTCGCGGGTTATTCCTGCGTTATTTACAAGTATGTCAACAGAGCCTGTTTCAGCCTTAGCTGTTTTTATTATGTTCTCGGCCTCTTCAAAATTGCTTACATCCGCCTTAACAGCAACGCATTTAACTCCTAAATCTTCTATTTCTTTAACAAGCTCATCTTTCACGGCGCTTCTGTAATTAAGAACTATATTGCAGCCTTTTTTGGCTAAAGCTATGGCTATGGCTCTGCCTATTCCTTTGGCCGCGCCTGTTATAACCGCCGTTTTGCCTTTAAGCTCAAATATCATTTTATCTCCTCCATACCCTTAAGAGTTTTCTCAAGAGATTTCATATCCTCTACATTAAATATTTTAACACCCTTTACGGTTCTTTTCACAAAACCGCACAGTGTTTTGCCTGGGCCAATCTCAATAAATGTGTCAACGCCCTTATCATAAAGATATTTTATAGTATCCTCCCATTTAACCGGACTCATAACCTGTTTTATAAGTGTTGGTATAATATCGTCCTTTGACGGAACCTCCGCTCCCGTAAGGTTTGTAACAACCGGAACAGACATATCCGATATTGTTATTTTATCAAGCTCAACGGCAAGTTTGTCGCTGGCCGGCTTTAAAAGGGCCGTATGGAATGGTCCGCTTACATTAAGCTTAACAGCCATTTTAGCTCCTTTTTCCTTAAGGGCGTCAGCGGTTTTTTGCGCTATTTCAGCCTCTCCAGCTATTACAATTTGTCCCGGAGCGTTATAATTTGCCGGAGCCACAAATCCTTGGGATTTAAATTCCTCGCATGTATTCTCAACTGTCTCACGGTCAAGGCCAAGTATGGCATACATAGCTCCAACGCCTTCCGGCACAGCTTCCGTCATAAAACGGCCTCTTTTTCTTACAAGCTCAACAGTTTCGTCAAAATTAAAAGCTCCTGAGGCTACATAGGCGGAATACTCTCCAAGGCTTAATCCGGCAACATAATCCGCCTTAATTCCGTTTTCATTAAGAACACTTAAAGCCGCTGTGCTCATTGTAAGTATCGACGGCTGAGTATACTCAGTTTTATTGAGCTTTTCCTCATCCTCAAAACATATTTCTTTAATTGAGAAGCCAAGGGCTTTATCGGCCCTGCCGAAAATATCGTCAGCGCATTTAAAGTTATCGCAAAGCTCCTTTCCCATGCCTTTGTACTGGGCGCCCTGTCCGCTGAAAATAAAAGCTGTTTTCATAATTTATCACACCTTAATAAATAGAATAATTTTATAATTACAAATAAGGGCGGCGGTCTAAAATTGCCGCCTACCCTTTAAAATTAAGCACAAAACGCTCAGCGGCAAAACCGCTTTGATTAGATACTTACATTTTCCATTATTTCTTTATATTGGCCAAATAATTCCTCTATTATCTCTTTAGCCGTTTGCTCTTTGCTAACAAGTCCGGCAATCTGTCCGCTCATTACGGAGCCATTTTCAATATCGCCTTCAACAACAGCTCTTCTTAAGGCGCCCCTGCCTATGGCGTCCAGCTCTTCAGAAGAGGCATTGTTTTTCTCAAGCTCCTCAAACTTTCTGGCAAGCTTGTTTCTTATAACCCTAACAGGGTGTCCTGTTGACTGTCCTGTTGTTGTGGTGTCTATATCCTTTGCCTTTATAATTCTAGCCTTATAATTAGGATGTACAGTGCATTCCTCAGCCACAAGAAATCTTGTGCCTATCTGCACTCCTGAAGCTCCAAGCATTCTGGCGGCGGCCATTCCCCTTCCATCGGCTATTCCGCCTGCTGCTATAACTGGTATATTAAGGGCGTCAACAACCTGAGGTACAAGAGCCATTGTTGTAATTTTCCCAACGTGGCCTCCCGACTCGCAGCCTTCGGCTATAACAGCGTCGGCCCCATCTTTTTCCATTCTTTTAGCTATGGCAACAGAAGCCGCCACAGGAAGAACCTTTATTCCAGCCTCTTTAAAGGCCTTCATATATTTTCCTGGACTTCCGGCGCCCGTTGTAACAACAGGAACTTTTTCCTCGGTTACAGCCTGAACCAGCTCGTCGGCGAACTGGCTTAAAAGCATAATATTCACCGCGAAAGGCTTGTCTGTCCTTTCTCTTATTTCTTGTATGGCCTTAACACAGCCGTCCGCATTAAGATGCCCGGTAGCTAAAACGCCAAGTCCTCCCGCATTTGACACCGCGGAAACAAGGCTTGGGTCGGAAATCCACGCCATAGCCCCCTGTATAATCGGATATTTAATATTCAGCATCTTGCAAATATCAGCGTACATAATCTTACTCCACCTGCTTACAGTTGATTTGTTTTAATTTAAAACAAAATCAGTCTTTTTTGCCTTCTTCAACAATTTTAACAACGTCGCCTACAGTTTCAATTCCTTCTACGTTCTCAATTTTAACGTCAAACTCATCTTCAATGTCGTTGATAATCTGGAAAAGGTCAAGAGAATCAGCTTCAAGGTCTGTTTTAACATTTGTTTCCATTGTTATTTCCTCAACGTCTTTTCCTGTCTGCTCTGCTATAATTTCTCTAATTCTTTCAAACATTATAAAAACCTCCTAAAATTTTATTTTATTTTTAAATTAAATTTTAAAACTTAACAAGCATTGAGCCCCATGTAAGCCCCGCTCCAAAGCCCGTAAAAATACACAGGGAACCTTTTTTTATAATTCCTTTTTCAACCATTTCGTTAAGAGCCAGCGGTATACTTGCCGACGATGTGTTTCCATACTCGTCCATGTTCATATAGAACTTGTCAAGCGGCATTTTAAGCTTACGGCTTATTATCTCTACAATACGGCTGTTTGCCTGATGAGGTATAACAAAATCTATCTCGTCTGTGAAGCGCCCGCTTTTTTCAAGCAGTTTTTTAACAGAAACCGGCACGCTTCTTGTAGCAAAATCGAATATAGCTTTTCCATCCATTTTCATAGACCTGTCGGCCTCACACGAAACGTTGTTAAATACATTTCCGGCCGGAGAAAACCCTTTTGTAAGAGCCATTGCCTTAAATCCGTCGCTGCCTATTTCCTCGCACAGTATTCCTTCCTGCTCCTCAGTTCTTTCAAGAAGAACCCCGGCGGCTCCGTCACCAAAAAGCACGCATGTGCCTCTGTCGTTAAAATCAAGATATTTTGAAAGGACTTCCGTTCCTATAATAATGGCATTTTTGTATACGCCGCATTTTATGTATTTGTCAGCCACCGAAAGGCCAAACATAAATCCGGCGCAGGCCGCGCCAACATCAAAAGCCACAGCGTTCGCGGCGCCTATATTGGCCTGAACAAGACAGGCAGTTGAAGGCGTTGTATAATCGGCCGACACAGTTGCTACTATTATGAGCTCAATATCAAGAGGGTCTATACCGGAACGCTTTATTATTTCTTCAGCCGCGCCTGTAGCTAAATCGGAGGCGTTTTCTCCCGATGAGAAATGACGCCTTTTAATTCCGCTTCTTGAAACTATCCATTCGTCATTTGTATCAACAATTTTTGAAAGGTCGTCATTTGTAACAATTTTATCAGGCGCGCATGAGCCTGTTGCAGAAATTTTGGAAAAATACATAATAAACTCCTGTTCCTGAATTTACTTTTCACTATCGTTTTTAGAACAGCCGAAATACTCGCCTTTAATAAACCTATCCAGCTTTTCAAGAGCTTTATAAAGAGTAAGTATCTCATCGTTGTCAAGATTATCGGTGCACTTTTTTATTACGTTAATATGAAACTGGGCGTGCAGTCTGTAAAGCAAACGTCCTTTTTTTGTAAGTCCAACACGCACAACCCTTTTGTCGGTTTCGCACCTAAAGCGCTGCACATATCCCTTTTTTACCAGATTGTTTATGGCAACCGTAAGCGTTCCCATTGTTATTTTCAGGCCTCTTGCCGTTTCGCTCATTGTTTTCGTGCCATACATGCCTATGGCCGCAACTGTGTGAACCTCGGTTATGGAAACGTCCTTAAATTTTCCCGTATTAAAGGCTTCGCTTTCTATTTTGGATATATTATTGTAAATGTTAACTATCAGAGCATTAAGCGAACACGCAACACTGTCCATAAACCATCACCTGTGCGTTATAAATAAGACAAATATTTTGATAGTCAAAGTATAATTCATTATTATAATTAAGTCAAGCGGCTTTACAGCGCAAAAGATATGTGTTTAATACTTTTGGGAACAAAATATGTCATTAACTTAAAACTCACCTTGTATAGTATAACACAAATATTGTAAATAGATATAAAAAAATATAAGTTTAAAAGAAATTTTCATCAAAAATATTTTAACTAAATACTATATAAAATAAAAATTATAGGCTAAATTTTAAAAATTAAACACTTTGACGTTAAAATGGGTCCTTTGACGTTAAATAAATATATCTTTCGGCAAAATATACAAAAATTCATCAAAATATTATGTATGTGAATTTAATCACCGTATATTGACAACATTCTAATCATATAATATAGTAATCTAAACTACATATATTTTTTATTTGAATTTTTTAATTTTGGTATGCAGGAGATGTTAATATGAAACTTAAACCTGTAAAAATAGGTAATATTACATTAAAGGTGCCTGTTATTCAAGGCGGTATGGGTATTGGTGTAAGTCTTTCCTCTCTTGCCGGGGCTGTGGCAAAAGAAGGCGGAATGGGTGTTATATCCGCCGCGCAGCCAGGTTTTAATCGTGATGACTGGAATAAAAATCCCCTTAACGCCAACCTTAAGGCCCTTGGTGAACATATAAAAAGAGCTAAAGAAATATCTAACGGCGGTGTTATAGGCGTAAACATAATGCGTGCCTCATGTGATTATGATAAATATGTTCAGTGCTGTGTTGAAAACGGAGCCGATGCCATAATATCTGGGGCTGGACTTCCAACAGACCTTCCAAAACTTCTTGAGGGTACAGATGTAAAATTTTCACCCATTGTTTCATCCCTTAAAGCGGCCAAAGTTCTTTTTACCCTTTGGGAAAGACGCTATAAAAGGGTTTCGGACTTTTTGGTTATTGAAGGACCTAAAGCCGGAGGGCATCTTGGCTTTACTCCGGAGGAAGCGGCTTCTCTTACAAAAGAGAAATTTGATGTTGAGGTTAAAAAAATTGTCGATTTTGTTCGCTCATACAGCGAAAAAATAGGCAGACACATACCGGTGTTTTTTGCCGGCGGCGTTTTTGACAGAAGTGACATTGACCATTATATAAACCTCGGCTGCGATGGTGTTCAAATGGCGACTCGCTTTGTTACAACGGTTGAGTGCGATGCTCCTATGAGCTTTAAAGAGGCTTATATAAACGCCAAAAAAGACGACATAGTTATAGTTAAAAGTCCTGTTGGAATGCCGGGCAGGGCTATAAGAAACCCATACGTTGAAATTACTGAAAAAACCAGAGAGAAAATAACTCACTGTTTCCGATGTCTTGAAAAATGCGACCCAGCCACCACTCCCTATTGCATAACAATGGCCCTTATAAGGGCCGTCAGAAGTGAAACAGAAGCTGACAGCTCACTTATATTCTGCGGTGAAAATGCTTACAGACTTAATTCAATTACAACAGTTAAAGACATATTTAACGAGATAAATTCTTAAAATCAAAAAGGCCCTTGTTAAAATACTTAACTCGGGCCCTTTATTTTTTATTACATAACTCCTTCTTTAAACATGTTATACATATCTTCCCTTGATATGAGTCGGTTCACAGTAGACAGCTTTCCTTTAATTTTCATCATTTCATCTGTGTAATAATTTATATCTTCGTCGCTGCACTGAACCCTTGTTACTATTTTTCTGAAAAATTCGTCAATTTCACCAGTACTTTCAAATCCGGCAAAATCAAGTACATCTTTAACTCTGTCTTTTTCCGGCACAAAATCCATAAAAGCCTTTGTAAACTGGGCGTTGGCAGGACCATGAGCAAGATTTTTGAAATATGTTAAATAGTAACCCATAGCATGGGGCAGTGATGTTTGAGACTGTGATATAGCCATTCCGGCTATTGTAGATATTATAAGAAGTCTTTCCCTTATATCCATGTTAAACTGCCCTTCTATAAGGGCTTCTTTGCATTTTTTAAACTCTTTAAGACCTTTTTCACATAAAATATCGCTAAGTACGCTGTTTTCGTTACAAAGGTACGCTTCTATAAGATGAGTAAACGCGTCAACGGCTGTATTTCTTGTAACCCCAACAGGAATATCCATAAAATATTTTGGGTCAAGGAATGCCGCGTTGGCAAATGTTCTTTTAGACACACCCATTTTAATTTTTCTTGACTTAACCGTAAGTATTGAATACTGGGTAACCTCCGAGCCTGTTCCAGCGGTTGTTGGAATTTCAACAACCGGAAGGTGCTTTGCCTCGCCCGGCTCAAAAAGGAATTCTGGATTTTCATCGGGGTTAGCCGCTAAAAACGCTATGGCTTTTGCGGAGTCCATTGGCGAGCCGCCGCCTATGCCTATAACAAAGTCAACACATTCCTCAACGGCAAATCTTGCGGCCTCGGTTACGGTTTCAAGTGACGGATTTTCCTCAGTTTTATCAAAAATACAATATTTAATATTATTTTTTTCAAGAGCCGAAACTACGTCATTTTGAGAACCGTTCTTTTTTGCCGACGAGTGTCCTGTTACAATAAGGGCCTTTTTTCCAAATTTTTTAAAAATGCCGCTGTTTTTTTCAACAGAATTTTTGCCAAAATAAAGTTCAACTGGCATAAAGTACTTAAAATCCCTCATAAAAATCCCCCTTAAAAAATGTAATAAGAACATCATTATTTATAATCAGTATACACTTATTAACGCTTCAAATCAAACACAAACAACTTATCCACATTAAAAATCAAGGTTTTATGCCATTTAACAATTTTTATACACATTAATTCGCCATAAATACCAACTTATCAACATAGTTATGCACATAGTCCACATTTTCGCCAATATGTAAAACCTCCGGAACATGTTTTCCGGAGGTTAAATAATAAAATAAAAATCAAACTATACTATCGGCACTGTCCAAAAGTTCCTGAGGTATTTCAATGCCAATTTTATCAGCAAGGGTTTTGTTTATTACAAGAAGATTTACCTTAGGATCTTCAACAGGCATTGTTGATATGTCTCCGCCGTCAATAACCTTAAGCATAAACTCACCTGTCTGTTTTCCAAGCTCATAGAAGTCAACTCCAAGTGTGGCAACTCCGCCTGCTTCACACATGCCTGTGTCCCCGGGAATTACCGGCACTCCCCTTTGCTCTGAAATTTGTCCAACCGTAGCCATAGCGGAAGCGAATGTGTTATCGGTTGGAATATATATAGCATCAACTTTTTCGCACATTGTTTCCATAGCCTGCGCCACATCATTTGAACTTGACACCGTGCTTATTTCAACAGCATATCCGGCTGCCTCAGCCTCGGCCTGAGCCTGCTCAGCCTGAACTTGGCTGTTTACCTCGCTTGAGTTATACATTATGCCAATCGTTTTTGCATCAGGCACAAGCTGTTTTATAAGACCTATTTGGTTGCCTATAGGAGTAGCATCGTTTACGCCTGAAACATTTCCGCCTGGATTTTCATCACTATCAACAAGTCCAGCAGCAACATAATCTGTTATGGCCGTGCCAACAATAGGTATTTCCTGTGTTTCGGTAGCCAATGTTTGAGCTGCCGGAGTTGATATTCCTAAAAGATAATCACATTCGTTATTAACAAATCTCTGGCTTATTGTTTTAAGATTAGACTGGTCATTCTGAGCGTTTTGATAATCAAAAACAACTTTTCCGCCATCCTCATATCCGTTTTCAGCAAGATAGTCAATAAAGCCCTGACGGCATTGGTCAAGAGCTTCATGTTCGCTTCCTTGAAGTATGCCTATTGTTATTTGTTCTTCTGATGCTGTTTCCTCAGTTGAAGAAGTTTCCGCAGAAGCCGAACTTCCGCTTTCAGACGAACCTGTCGAAGAAGACGAGCAGCCCGCTGCTGAAACCATAAGAGCAGCCGCTGCTGCTATGGAAGCCAAAAATTTTAAATTTCTTTTCATAAATAAAATCCCCCTTGAATTAGTATAACACCGTACTTAATTCCGGATTGTGCATAATTATATCACAGCGTTTTTTTAATTACAATATTTCACTTTTTAAAAGACAGTTTATACCGTTGTTTAACGTTGACAAAACAACTACTTTGGATTAACATTTTATCCGACGGAATAATTATTCATGTGATTTTTAATAAGAAAGCGGTAAAATATATGGCTTATAATTGCAAAGAATGTATAATACTTGAAACTGAACGACTGTATATGCGTGAATTGAACAATAATGACTATAAAAGTTTATGCAAAATGCTTATGGACAAGTATGTTATGTACGCATATGAACACGCTTTCTCAGAAGACGAGGCCCGCCAATGGCTTGAAAGGCAGATTGAAAGATATAAAAACGGCTTTGGACTTTGGGCTGTTATATTAAAAAACAGTGAGCAGCTTATCGGGCAATGCGGCATAACCATACAAGACTGCTGCGGAAAAGAAGTTCTTGAAATTGGATATATTTTCAACCGTAGCTTTTGGCACAAAGGCTACGCCATAGAGGCAGCCAAGTCATGTCGTGATTATGCTTTTGATACCTTAAATGCCGATGAAGTGTTTTCCATAATAAGGGACAATAATTTTCCTTCAATGAACGTAGCTATCAAAAACCATATGCTTATACGCGGCTCATTTGTTAAACACTATTACAACATGGACATGCCGCATTTTATATTCTCAATAAAAAAATCAGAATACGGGAGGTTAAAAAAATGACTGTTAAACCAAGAAAAGTTGTTATTATAGGCGCCGGACATGTAGGCTCACATGTTGGCAGCAGCCTTATACTAAGAGAAATTGCCGACGAGATTATATACATAGACATTGACAAAAATAAAGCCGCAGCCCACGCTCTTGACCAGTATGACAGTATAAGTGCCATGAGCCTTAATACTATGGTTAGAGTTGGAGATTACAGCGACTGCGCCGACGCTGACATTGTTGTTATGTCTGTCGGACTTCAGCCAGTTCCTGGAAAAACAAGGCTTGAGATGTTTGATGACACAATGGAGATATTGCAGGATGTTGTTCCGAAACTTAAAAACAGCGGGTTTAACGGAATAATAGTAAGCATATCAAATCCTGCCGATATTATAGCCGATTATATAAGAAAGCGCCTTGACCTTCCGGAAAACCATGTTTTCAGTACAGGCACAACTCTTGACAGCTGCCGTTTAAAAAGAGTTCTTTCCGAGAAAACCGGCTATAACCGCAACTCAATACAAGCTTATTGCATGGGCGAGCACGGCGATTCGTCAATGGTGCCTTTCTCTCATGTATATTTTGGCGGAAAATCCTTCGACGACATGGTTAAGGAAAACCCCGATACTCTTGGAAAAATAAGCAAAGACGAGATAATAGGCGAAGTTCGCCAAGGCGGGTTTGATATAGTAAACGGAAAATCCTGCACCGAATTCGGCATAGGTCTTGCGGCCTGTGAAATTGTAAGAGCCGTTTTAAGGGACGAGAAAAGAGTTATGCCTGTTTCAGTTCTTTTAAACGGCCAATATGGCCAAACAGGCGTTTCGGCCGGTGTTCCCTGCGTTATAGGAAAAGACGGCGTTGAGGAAATAATAGAAATATCCCTTACACCAGAGGAAAAGGCAGCCTTTGACCACTCCTGTGATGTAATAAAAAGCTACATAGAAAAGGCCGACAAGTGGTAAAGAGAGTAAATATGGAAAACTACTGCACCTGCAAAGACATTTCATGTAAATATCACCCTTTAAACCATAATCAAGGCTGTACTCCTTGTGTAGTTAAAAATCTTAAACAAAGGCATGTGCCAAACTGTTATTTTAACCTTGTAACAGAAGACAAAAATAAAATAAAGGGGTATTCAATTCAAGATTTTGCTCATCTTGTAATAGAAAGTGAAAACCAAAGCTAATTTAAGCAGTCATTGCATTATATACTTTGTTTTCAATAACTTTCGCAGTTAATTTTTTAAATTATTGCCATGCAAATAAGCTCAACTTTAAAAGTTGGGCTTATTTTAATAATAAAAATATTAAATTCCTATTGACAAACAGCTTAAAGCAGTCTAATATATGTATATACACAGTGTATATACAATATACGGAGGGAATTATTATGATGTATGAAAGCGAGTATATGGAAGAAAAAGCGGCTTTGCAAACAGCCGCAAAAATGTGCGCCGCCACCAGAACGGCTCCAAAGGGACATGGGAAAGACACTTTGCATACCCTTGTACTTACAGGAGACGAAAAAGAGCGTTTGGCCCAAAAAATGGAGGAAGTAGGCCTGCGAGAAATGGGTGATAAAATGCCCACATGGTATGGACGCGATGCCAACAACATACGTCGGGCACAGGCAGTTGTACTTATAGGCGCCGACAAAAAGCATAGAGGCGTGCCTCATTGCGGATACTGCGGTTTCGGCAACTGTTCAAACTGCGAAAATTCCGGCGCAAACTGCGCTTTTTCATATGTCGACCTTGGAATAGCCGTATCCTCGGCAGTAACTTCAGCCGCGGCAGATATGGTTGACTGTCGTATAATGTATTCCGTGGGAAAAACCGCGTCCGAAATGGGATATACCGATGACGTTTTATGGCTTGGAATACCTATTTCAATTTCCGGCAAAAATATATTCTTTGACAGAGGCATATTTCACGATTAAAACATGAAAGGATAAAATAAATGACAGAACCTTACAAAAGCAAGTGCTATTGCACAAATTTAAGACGCAGTGCCAACAAAATATCCGACTTTTACAGTTCTGCTCTTAAAAACGTTGGACTTACAGTGGCGCAATACTATCTTTTAATAAACTTGTCGCGCCTTGGCTCTGCAAACATAACTCACTGGTCAGAATTTGTTGGCCTTGACAGAAGCACAATGGTAAGAAACATAAAACCTTTGCAAACACATGGCCTTATCGTTGAAACCGACGGACACGGAAAAACATTTTCCTTGTCAGACGAAGGCGCCAACATTCTGGAAAAAGCTATTCCTATATGGCAGAAGGCTCAAGAGGATATGGAGAAATTTCTTGGAAAAGACGACACGGAAGCGATTTTACGAATAGGTGCTAAGCTTCAAGAGCTTGAAAAATGCAGTGTAAACTAAAGCATAATAAAATAATAGAAGTAAATCATAATATTCTAATTTATAGATTTACTTCTATTATTTCTTATAAATCTTTTTTCGTCCTATAAACATATCTATTAAAAAACAAACATTTTTACCAGTGCTGCAGCAGCCATAGTGGAACCTGCCAAACAGGTGATAATGTATATCTTTTTTGACTCGTCACCGTTTCTTTCTTTGGAAAGACGATATCCGCCTTCTATAATAATCAAAATTCCTATAATAAGCGCAATTATGCTAATAATCATATTTAATTACCTCTAAATATAAATTAATTATTTTGCTCACCTATCAAATTATTTAGTTACAACATAATTTTCAAACACAAAAAGCGGGCCTTCAAAAGACCCGCTTAAAGTTATAAATTACCAATTTCTTTTAAATACAGCGCCTGACATAGCTGATGAAACCATCTTTGAGTATCTGTCAAGATAGCTGCCAGGTTTTACAGGAGGCTTATGAGGCTCCCAGCCAATTTTTCTTTTCTCAATTTCCTCTTCAGGAACATTAAGAGTAACAACGCCAGCTTCTATATCTATTGATATGCTGTCTCCGTCTTTAACAAAGGCTATAAGTCCGCCCTCTGCGGCTTCAGGAGAAACATGGCCGATAGCGGCTCCTCTTGTAGCTCCCGAGAAACGTCCATCAGTGATAAGGGCAACTGACGAGCCAAGACCCATACCTATAATAGCGGATGTAGGAGTAAGCATTTCTCTCATTCCAGGGCCACCTTTAGGTCCTTCATATCTAATAACAACAACATCGCCAGGTTTAATCTCACCGTTATAAATTGCCTTAACAGCAGGCTCCTCTTGGTCAAATACCCTTGCAGGACCTGTATGTTTAAGCATTTCCGGAACAACACCGGCTTTTTTACAAACGGCGCCTTCTGTGGCAAGATTGCCGTAAAGTATTTTAAGTCCGCCTGTAAGGCTGTAGGCTGTTTCCTTTGTGCGGATAACATCCTCGTCCTTAACAACATGTCCCTCAATATTCTCATAAACTGTTTTGCCTGTAACCGTAAGGTTGTCCTCAATAAGGCCATACTCTTTAAGCCTTGCCATAAGGGCTGTAACGCCTCCGGCGTTGTCAAAGTCTGCCGGATAATGAGGACCAGAAGGTTTAAGTTTTACAAGATGAGGAGTGATAGCGGCTATTCTCTCAACTTCGTCAAAGCTGAACGGAATTCCTGCCTCATTGCAGATAGCTGCAAAGTGAAGCATTGTATTTGACGAACCGCCTATTGCCATGTCAACAACAAGTGCGTTGTGAACAGCTTTTTCATTAAGTATTTGTTTAGCTGTAATGCCTTTTTTCCAAAGCTCCATAATCTGCATACCAGTTCTTTTGGCAACAGCAAGTTTCATTCCGCTCATAGCCGGAAGAGTGGCGCCTGGAAGGCAAAGTCCAAGAGCCTCTGTAAGGAAATTCATTGAGTTGGCTGTTCCAAGAAGGTTGCAAGCTCCGCAGCCTGGAAGAGCTCTTTGCTCAAGTTCTGAAAGCCACTCATTTGTTTTAATTCCTCTTTGAACAAGGCCTGAGGCTTCCATAAGGTCTGTATATCCAACTTTCTCGCCGTCCATGCAGCCTGTTGCCATAACGCCACCTGAACAAATTATTGTAGGAACGTCAAGCCTTGCTGCGGCTATAATCATTCCCGGTGTAATTTTGTCGCAGTCAGGTATCATAACCATAGCGTCAAAGCTGTGTCCGTTCATCATACACTCAACAGAGTCGGCAATAAGCTCGCGGCTGGCAAGAGGATAGTGCATGCCATAATTTCCTTGAGCTATACCATCGCATATACCTATTGTAGGAAACTCTATCGGAGTTCCGCCTGCTGCTATAATGCCCTCCTTAACGGCTCTTGCTATAATGTCAAGATGCCTGTGTCCCGGCATTGTTTCGTTTTGGGCATTTACAACGCCTATAATTGGTTTCTCAAGGTCTTCTGGAAGAAGTCCCATTGAGTAATATAATGCCCTGTGTGTGGCCCTTTCAAGGCCCTTTGTTGTTATATCGCTTTTCTTTGCCATGTTATTAAATTTCCCCCTTTAATTTGTAAAAATTAAAGCACAAGTTTTACACCATAAATTGTACCATACAGTGGCTCAATTTACAAGATTTTAAAGCCGTTTGTTAAAGAATTCTCATAAAAACAGACTTTGTTAATTTATTGCATTTTATTGCATTTTTAAAGGCCCTTTATTATAATTTTAATATAATATTTTTTATTGGCACTGGAGGCGTTGAAATGGGAATTTATCAAATAGTAAAGTCTTTAGCTATTGTTGCTTTTTTAATATTGCCGGGATTTATATTCGGCAAACTTAAAATATGTGACAGCCATATTACAAAAGGTCTTTCATCAATTGTAATAAATCTGTGTATACCGGCTCTTATAATAGACTCACTTCAGATAGAATTTTCATATAATTTGGCGCAAAGTATGTTTATATGTATACTAATGTGGACAGTTATGATTATTATTGCTCTTTTTATAGCTTTTGCTGTAAAAAAACTGATGAATCTAAATAAAATAGAAACCGCTCTTGTTATATGTATGCTTTCTGTGCCAAACACCGGCTTTATAGGCATACCTCTTGTAAGTTCGCTTTTTGGTGACTCTTCTCTTTTTTATTTATCTTTATGTGAAATAGCAAACGATATATTTTCCTACACACTTGTTCTCACTTTGGTCGGCCTGTCAACTGGATATAAATCAAATGTAAGTCTGAAAGGATTTGTCAATCCCCCAACTCTTTCTATCGTATTGGGAATTTTTATATTTGTAACAGGTATACGTCTGCCAGATGTGCTTTCCATCCCCATAGAATATATTGCTGACTGTATGACTCCTTTAGCTATGTTCATAATAGGCGCTCAGCTTTCGCAAATGAAATTTGGTGAGTTTATAGGAGACAAACGAATATATATACTTTGCATTTTAAGACTTCTGTTCTTCCCTGCTTTTGCTTTTGTTCTGCTTAAAGTAATAATAGGAATTGACGATATGTTCTCGGCTGTATTTATACTTATGATGGGAATGCCGGCAGGTTCTTTATGTGCCATATTTGCTGAGAATTTTAACGGTGATGTTCCTTTTGCCACAAAGTGCGTTATGCTGTCAAACATTTTCTGTTTAATAACAATACCACTGTTTACAATGCTTATGTAGCTAAAAATGAAAAAAGGAAATGATTATATATGAATATCTCTTTTGATGAAATCAAACTAACGCCTTATATAAAAGACATAACTGATAGTATTCCTATAAAACCGGAATTTAATGAAATTGAGATAAAAGATTTTTATATCCCTATGTCCGACGGCATCAAACTTTTCTGCAAAGGAGCCTTCCCTGTTGGCATGGAAAAACTGCCTGTAATATTAACAAGAACGCCTTATGGTATGGAAAGTTTAAGATTCTTTCACGAAATGGCCTTTTACGGATATATTTGTATAGCACAAAGTTGTAGAGGCTGTTTTGGAAGCGAGGGAAAGTGGGAGCCCGGCTCCAACGAGAGAAGTGACGGCATTGATACCCTAAATTACATAAAAACTCAGCCTTGGTGCGACGGAAACATAGGACTTACAGGTACTTCATATTTAACGATGTGCCAATATCTTTTGTCCGATATTCTTCCCACTGAGGTTAAAACCCTTAATTTTGAGGTGTTTAGTCCATATAGATATGATTTGCTTTATACAAACGGTATGTTTCACTTAGAGGCTTATGCCGGCTGGACAGCCTATAACTCAGGAATAAAAAAACCAAAATTTCCGCCAAGCGAGGCCTATGACAAAATGCTTAACCACATTCCACAAATAACGGCCGATGTTGATGTATTGGGCAAACCCATAGACTGGTATAGAAGCTGGATTAGCGAAAGCAGTCGGGAAAACCCCATATGGAATGAAGGTCCATATGGGGTTCTTAAAGGCATATCCCAAAAAATATCCGTTCCTTTGCTTTTTCACGCTGGCTGGTATGACCCTCATTTAAGCGGCATGATAAATTCATGGAACAGTCTTAATCCTCAAACCCGTGAAAAAAGTTATATGATAATAACACCTACAAACCACAAGCAGGGATTATGCGCTGATTTTGAAACATCAAAGGCCTTTGACATAGTAGGCCCCAGATTTGTGATTTCAAAACTCAACTGGTTTGGCCACCATTTAAAGGGTCAAAACTATTTTCAGGATGTAAACGAGGGCTGTATTGACGCTTATATATATGGTATGGACAAATATATAACATTTAAAAATAAATTCGGAACTGAAACGGACAATCTTAAAAACAAATTATACATTGACATCAGCAAAATGGAACTTTCCGAGACAGAACCACGAAAGCAGAAGCCCATATCTTATACATATAACCCTCTTAACCCAGTTAAAACCTGCGGCAGTGAATTTATACTTACCGATTACATATATCATAAACATAAAAAAACAGCCGAGGGCAGAAGATTGCAGCCTGCCTCTGGATTTAGAGAGGATGTTGTAACACTTATTTCTCGGCCTTTTGAAAAAGATACATTAATAGAAAACAAAATAATCGTTAAACTTACAGTGTCAACATCTGCGCCTGACACAGCGTTTTTCGTAAAAGTTTCAACAGAGGAAAAATTGGGACAGTTCTATCACCTTAGGGGTTCAATAACTTCATTAAGCGCCGAGGGACAAAGCGGCAAACCAAATACGCCCGTGGAAATATCATTCACTTTAAGCCATATATGTGTTTTAATAAAAAAAGGAAAGCGTATACGGCTTGACATCACAAGTTCCGATTTTCCGGCATTTAACGCTCATCCAAACACCATATCGCCTTGGGCGTCGGAAGCAAACCCCATATGCGCCAAACAGTTTATATATGGCGGAACTATATGCTTTTAAAATTTTTATATATACAGAAATCATAGGAAAAACTCACAGTAAAAAAGTTTCAATATTTTAAAAAATATATTAAAAAATGACGATTGAATATTGCTTTAACGTATATTATCATATATAGCGTATATTTTGAATTGTTTAAAAAGGGTTTTAAGGGGTAAAGGTTCGGGAGCGGCAATATGAATAATCATGAGAAAAATATTCTTAGGTTTGTTGTTGAACTGGGCGATATAATGGTAAAAAATGGGGCAGAGATACAGCGCACCGAGCAGACGATACAAAAAATTGTGTCCCGCGATGGCAAATATACGGCTCAGGCTTTTGTTGTGCCTACATACATATCCGTCACAATATCAACAGAGGACGGAGAGGCTTTTACAAAAACAACAGTTATACATGGCCGCAGGGTAAATCTTGAAAAGGTTATTGCCTGCGATAATGTGGCTATAAGATATATATATCACAGAGAGCCATTGCAGCAGTGCATTGACGAGCTTGAAGCCATAGACGCCCTTACGGATTTTAAGACTCATGTCAGAATTTTTTCTTACTCATTAATATCCTTGGCCTTTACAATACTTTTCAGGGGAACGGTTATGGACGCGTTTACGGCCGGAATAGCCGGCATTTTTCAAGGCGCAGCCATGGAGATTATGGGTAAATATGATGATTTATCACCTTTTTTCACAAACGCCATAGGAAGCGCTATAATATCGGCAATAGCTTATATATTTTATTCAATAGGCATAGCCGACAATTACAACAGTGTTATAATAGGCTCGCTTATGCCCCTTGTTCCGGGCTTTGCAATAACAATGGCCGTAAGAGACCTTATGTATGGCGACTATATATCCGGCACAGCAAAAATAGTTGAAGCTCTTTTAACTTCCATAGGCATAGCTGCCGGAGTTATAACGGTTTTATGGCTTTTTGGAAATGTATTGTAAAAAACAGGAGGAAATTAATAAATTATGGTTATTGATAATCCTTTCACCGATTTCATATTTTCTGCCATAACATCAATATCTTTTGCCATATTGTTCAATGCCCCGCGGTCAAAAATAATTTACTGTGCTGTGTGCGGCGGCTTTGCTTGGGTTATTTATATAGGACTTTATCACGCAACAGATATAGAGTCATTCGGCGTTTTTGTGTCGTCCCTTTTTGTGGCGGCCTTTTCCCGTGTGTGCTCCCATAAATTTAATATGCCATTTACACTGTTTTTTGTGCCCTCTGTAATACCTCTTGTACCCGGCTCACAAATGTATAATATAATGAAGGGCATACTTCAAAACGATATGTACTATTCTTTTTCTCAAACAGTAAAGGCCTTTAAATTCGCTGGCATAATAATGGCGTCATTTATGATAATATACCTGCTTCCCTCGTATATGTTCTTTTTTAAGCATAATAGAAGTAATGATTCCTTTAAATGATGACTTAAGACTAATAAACAATTTTTAAACTACATAAAAACAGGCAGAAATACATCCTGCCTGTTTTTATTTTAAAACTTATTTAATTCTTTTCTATCTCCATTTTCGCAAATCCATTGGTTATAAAATCAACTATATGGTCAATTACAGCCTCAACACTGTCATGTCCCATTTGAAGAGTTGCCAACTTAGGGTCTTCTCCATAGTTTCCGCACTGTCCTGTAATATCTATTGTGTTAAGCCATATTCCATAATTTACACCCTTATAGCCAAATGTAGCGCTGCCCTTTGTTTCAACTCCGTCAGCTAATGTCTTAAAGCCTTCAAATCTTATTCTGTCAGTATGTACATAATCAGGGAAAAGATACATCATTGCAGCTGTTTCAGGCTTTCCTGCGTGGCCAAGTTCTTCCCATTCGGGTTTAATCTGACCTGCAATGCTCCACCAATCAAGAATTAATCCCATTACATTATGCTTTATTCTTAAATTCATTGATACTCTTTTTAAAGGATAGCTGTTTCCTCCATGTCCATTCATAAATATAATTTTTTTAGCTCCCATATTTATAAGCTGTTCAGCCACAGAAAAATATATATCATAAAGTAAATCTTGGTCAAATCCTATTGTTCCTGGGAAGTTTTGTTTATGATACTCTGTATATCCATAGTTTACAGTTGGGGCAACCATAATACCTGTTCTGTCTGAAATTCTTTTGGCAAATTCTTTGGCTATATGAAAATCTGTTCCAAGAACCATGTGGCAGCCATGCTGTTCGGTTGAGCCGCAAGGTATTATAACCATATCGTTACCGTCTTCAAAATATTTTTTTACTTCCTCGTATGTCATTTCCTCAAGTAACATAAAAATCCCTCCTTAGATTTAAATAAATTTTATGTTTAGTTTATTTTATCAAAAGTATTACTTACTTTAAATCGCAACATGTTTAACATTTATTGTGCAAGTGTATA
>CAJFUS010000159.1 GCA_904420235.1 Candidatus Neoanaerotignum tabaqchaliae | reverse complement strand
TTTTCCTCTCCTTTTATATTACCCGCCAAAGGCGGTTTAATGGATTATTTAATGATGTTTAAAAATTAAGACTTCTCAAAATTTCAGGCTTTTTAAATTTCTTAAAGTACTTTAATACCATTTTTGAATTTCTTCACGTTCCTGCCATAAAATGCCTTTGCAAAGCCCAGTTAAAAAGGCTTCATCTTTTAGGCTGTTTAGTTAAATTTAAAATCAGCAAAACATTCAAATAAATGAACAAAGTTCTTTTAATTTAAAATATTTTTTTACTCTCCCACCAAAAGGGACTTGCCCGTCATTTCCGGCGGAACGGGAATGTTCATCATCTCAAGCAGTGTGGGGGCTATGTCGCACAGCCTGCCGCCCTCCCTAAGGCCTATGCCGTTTGTGTAGTTAACAAGTATGAAAGGTACCGGATTTGTGGTGTGGGCCGTAAAAGGCGCTCCTGTTTCGTAATCAATCATCTGGTCGCTGTTTCCATGGTCGGCGCATATAAACATACTGCCGTTAACCTTAATAAGGGCCTCCATAACTTTGCCAACACACCGGTCAACGGCCTCAACGGCCTCCTCGGCGGCCCTAAGCACTCCCGTGTGGCCCACCATGTCGCTGTTGGCGTAGTTAACAACTATAAGGTCGTATTTTTGGGCAAGTATGTTCTCAATCAGCTTGTCCGTAACCTCATAGGCGCTCATTTCCGGCTTAAGGTCGTAGGTGGCCACCTTCGGCGACGGCACAAGTATCCTGTCCTCGCCAGGGTTAGGCTCCTCAATGCCGCCGTTAAAAAAGAACGTTACATGGGCGTATTTTTCAGTTTCCGCCAGCCTAAGCTGTTTTTTGCCAAGACTTGACAGATATTCGCCCAGCGTATTGTTTAATGTTTGCTGTTTAAAGGCCACCAGCTTGTTTTTAATTGTCTTGTCATATTCCGTAAAGCACACATAAACAATGTTTTGCGGCCTTGATTTTCTCTCAAAGCCCTTAAAATCGTCGTCGCAGAAAGCTCTTGTTATCTGCCTTGCCCTGTCGGGGCGGAAATTGAAGAAAACAACGGAGTCTTTATCGGACACAACGGCTTTTCGTCTGCCGTTTTCGTCGGTAATAACGCAAGGCTCTATAAATTCGTCGGTAACGCCCTTTTCATAGCTTTTGTCAACGCACTCCGCCGCCGAAAGAGCAGTGTTTCCCTCTCCAAGGGTAATGGCGTTATAGGCTTTCTCAATTCTCTCCCAGCGGTTGTCCCTGTCCATGGCGTAATATCTGCCGCAGACGGTGGCTATTTGGCCCACGCCCAGTGTACGCAGTTTTTCCTCCAGATTCAAAATATACTCTTTGCCGGAGTTTGGCGGCGTATCGCGGCCGTCCATAAAGGCGTGAACATACACCCTTTCAAGGCCCTTGTCCTTGGCCAGCTTAAGCAGGGCGTACAAATGGGTTATATGGCTGTGTACGCCTCCGTCGGATAAAAGGCCGAAAACGTGAAGGGCCGAGTTATTTTTAAGGCAGTTGTCCATGGCCTTTAAAAGCTCGGTGTTTGTAAAAAAATCCCCGTCGTCTATGGCTTTTGTTATTCTTGTAAACTCCTGATACACAATTCTTCCGGCCCCTATGTTAAGGTGCCCCACCTCGGAGTTTCCCATTTGGCCCTCCGGCAGACCCACGTCAAGGCCGCTGGCGTAGCCCTTAACAAAGGGATATTTCTCCATAAGGGAGTCTATAACGGGAGTTTTGGCAAGCCTTATGGCGTTGCCTTCTTTTCTGTCGTTAAGGCCGAAGCCGTCTAATATCATAAGAACAGTAGTTTTCATTTTTAAGTCACCTGTCGTTAAATTGTGTTTTAAAGCCGCTTAACCCATTATTACCGCCATTTTTACAGCGATTTTTATGGGCCCGCAAAATATTTTAAGCGGCCGCACGCTAAAATAATTATATAATTTTCCGCGGCACTAATTTTCGGCTTTCATTTAAAAGTTAAATAACATGAAAGCCTTTTCCGAATTTTCTAATAACACATATTTGAGGCCCTTGCTAAATTGAAGCCATTTAACCTTGACCTTTTTCAAGCTGTTTCGCCCTTTAAAAAACCGCAAGTTTCTTGCCGGAACGCTGTCCGTCAGCAAAATTCTTCCAACAATCTTTACAAGCAGATTGGCTCTTTAAAACCGCTGGTCTTTCGGCGGAACGCTGTCCGTTGGCGGATTTCTCCGCCAATATGTTAATAACCGGCAAATTTTCGGCGTTCCCAATAATCTGATAATTTTAGGCAATTATTTTCCCAAAAATACCGGAACCTCTTTTCCGGTTAATTGTATGCCGTCAAATTCCCCATGCCAATAACCGGCGGCTTTTTAAAATCCGCAGATTATTTGCCGCCAATTTTTTAAGCGTCATTGGCAAAAGACGGCAGCCCCTTTGCCGGTTACTCCGCGGCGGAAACTATGTCGGCAAATTCCTCTTTAAGGCTTGCTCCTCCCACAAGGGCGCCGTCTATATCGGCCATGGCGAAAAGCTCGGCGGCGTTTTTGCCGTTAACGCTTCCGCCGTACTGAATACGGATTTTTTGAGCCGTTTCCGCGCCGTAAAGCTCCTCTATGGTTTTTCTTATGCCGGCGCAAACCTCCTGAGCCTGAGCGCTTGTGGCTGTTTTGCCTGTGCCTATGGCCCAAATAGGCTCATAGGCTATAACAACCTTTTGAGCGTCCTCAGCCACAAGTCCCTTAAAGCCGGCCTTAACCTGAATGCGCACATGCTCCATTGTAACTCCCGTTTCCCTTTGGGCCAATGTTTCGCCGCAGCACATAATTGGAATAATACCATGCTCAAGAGCTTTTTTAATTTTTTTATTAACGTCATCGCTTGTCTCGCCAAAATACTCCCGTCTTTCGGAATGGCCCAAAATAACATACTCAACTTGAGCGTCCTTAAGCATTTTAACGGAGGTTTCCCCCGTATAGGCTCCGGACTCCTCAAAGTGCATGTTTTGAGCGCCAAGGGCAATGCCGCTGCCCTTAATAATCTCTCCCACCGGCATAATATCTATTGCTGGAACGCAGAAAACAACGTCGGCCCTTTCGGCGTTAATTTTGCTTTTTAAAAGCTTGGCCAGCTCGGCGGCCTCCGATGGGGTTTTATTCATTTTCCAGTTTCCGGCTATTATTTTTTTTCTCATGTTCCACTCTCCCAAAAGTGCGGCCGTCAATTTTTAACGGCCCGCGTTTTTTAGTTTAATCCGGCGGACCAGCCCCGGGCAAATCCGCCTTGTTAATTTATCATACGGCACGCGCTCAAACCGCCCCTAAACCATACTGCGCTTATTTTATAAGCGAATTATTCCGCAGGCGATTTGGCAGCGTTTTTACTCTTAATTCCAATTCTTTTTTCTTAATTTAAACTACTAAGTTTAATTTATCTCTTTAAAACATATCGTTATGCAGCCGGCATTTTAAAAAGCCGAGGGCAGCCGGATTTTTAAAATTCGGTCATTCAAATTTTAAAAACTTATGTTAAAAATCAGAAAGCCCTAAATTTGACCTTTCCAATTTTCCCGCAGCCAAAACGTCCCTTTAAAACATCAAATTTTATGATGTTAATGTTCGGTTCGCCTTCCGCCGTTTTCTCCGCAGACAGCCGCCCTTATCTGTCGTTTACGGCCGCCACGCCCGGCAGTTCTTTGCCCTCAAGAAATTCCAGCGAAGCTCCTCCGCCTGTTGATATGTGGCTCATTTTGTCGCCAAAGCCAAGCTGGTTAACGGCCGCAGCGGAATCTCCGCCGCCTATTATTGTTACGGCGTCATTAAGCTGTGAAAGGGCCTTAGCCACCGCCACCGTTCCGGCCGCGAAGTTTGAGAACTCGAAAACTCCCATAGGGCCGTTCCAAACAACGGTTTTGGCGTCTTTAAGGGCCGAGGCGAAAAGCTCCCTTGTTTTTTCGCCTATGTCAACACCCTCCCAGCCGTCGGGTATTTTGTCGGCGTCAACGGTTTTAAAAGGCGTGTCGTTTTTAAACTCCTGAACTATAACGGTGTCCACAGGCAAAAGAAGTTTAACGCCCTTTTCGGCGGCCTTTTTAATCATGTCGGAAGCATACGGCACTCTTTCGGCGTCAAGTATGGAATTTCCCACGTTATAGCCCTGCGCCTTAAGGAATGTGTAGGCCATTCCTCCGCCTATTATAAGTATGTCAACCTTGTCCAAAAGATTGTTTATAACGTTTATTTTGTCGGCCACCTTAGCGCCGCCCAGTATAGCCGCGAAGGGCCTTACGGGATTGTTAACGGCGTTTCCAAGATATTCTATTTCTTTTTCCATAAGATAGCCCACGGCGGACTCTTTAACAAATTTTGTTACACCAACCGTTGAGCAATGGGCCCTGTGGCTTGAGCCGAATGCGTCGTTTACAAAAATATCCGCCAGCGAGGCCAGTTCTTTGCTGAAATTATCCTCGTTTTTTGTTTCCTCCGGCCTGAAGCGGGTGTTCTCAAGCAGAACAACGTCCCCGTCATTCATATTTGAAACGGCCTTTTTGGCGTTTTCACCAACAACGTTGTCGTCCGGAGCGAAAACGACCTCTTTTCCCAAAAGCTGAGTAAGTCTTTGGGCCACAGGATAAAGGGAAAGCTCCTTCTTAACCTCGCCCTTAGGCTTACCCATGTGTGAGCAAAGTATAACCCTGCCGCCTTTTTCCATAAGCTTTTTAATTGTAGGCAGCGCCGCCCTTATGCGGTTGTCGTCGGTAATTTCCCCGTTCTGCACAGGCACGTTAAAATCGCACCTGACAAGAACCTTTTTGCCTTTCACGTCAATGTTGTCGATATTTTTTTTATTCAGCATAAAAACCCTCTCCTTCCGACGTTAAAAATAACAGTTTAAGATATATTATCCCCAAAGGCGGAAAAATAAACCTGCGGGGTTAAAGTACGTGTCAATGTAAAAAAATTACTGTTTTTGTTAAAAAAAGTTTAAGTCCTATTTCCATATATTTCCAATTAAATATTATACAACACCAAACATCAACAATCAAGCCAATATAGGCGTCATTGACAGCCAAATATCCGGCGTTTTTAACAAAAGCCTCGGCCTAAGGGCCTTTTTGCGGCCGTTTCATTATAAAAATACAAAATAAAAAAAGCGGAACTTTTTTACGTTCCGCCTTAATTTAAAATATTCGGCTGTTTTTGGATATTTTTTTCATTTTCAGTCCGCCGCAAAATAGGCTGACCAAAAAATCGGTTTTTATGCCGCTTAAAATACGTTTTTGTTTTAAAGTTTTTAAATTTAGTAGCGGCCGTTTTTCAAAAAAGACTTCATAAGCCTTGGGCAGTATATTTTAATGCGATATTTTTTATGGGGCCATAGCCGGCTTTCAATGTTCTGCCCTTTACAAAAATATGCGGTTTATTTTTATATAGTTTTTTAAAACTAAACGGCCGATTTTTATTTTTAACGTCCCTTTTCACTTATCAAATGCCGCGGCAAATTTGGCAAAACATCAAAAAGGAGCCGAAAATACGGCTCCCTAAATTTTAATTCTTTTTATTTTCTTTTTTAAGCATTTTGTTTATGGCAAAGCCCACTCCCAAAAGAGCGTAAAACACCGGCGATACCTGAATTGTGGAGTCGTTTACAAGGCCGCTTACAAGGAAGCCGCATACAGCCACAAAAATTCCGGCGCCCATAAACTGGACAAAGTCCGTATATTCCGCTTTTCTGTATATTTTAAAGCTCTCCCAAAGATACATAACAAAAACCGCCAGCAGCGCTACAAGTGATATAACGCCTGTGTTAACGGCAGTGCCAAGATACATATTGTGGGGCTTATCTACCATAATGCTTGCGCTGTCGGTGTAGTAGCCTATGTTATACCTTCCGGCGTAATCGTCCTGAGGGAAGTATATGGCAAATGTGTCGGCGCCATGGCCCACAAGTATTGTGTCCTTTAAAAGAGGCAGAGTTCTTGACCATATATATCCTCTGTATGTGGCGAAAGATTGGCTGTTCTTAAAGCCAAGGCTGTCTATCTTTCTAAGCTTAACGCCCTGTCCCGACTGGGAAATATAGTATGTTTCTCCCTCAACAATGCCGAAAGCCCAATGCCTGTTGGCCGTTTCAACGGTAACTCCGGCATATCCCGTTTCAAGCTCAGTTTCCGTAACGCGCATATACTCCGTTTCCGTTCCAATCTCATTTCCATTGGCGTCGTATACGCCCGAAACCTTATCGTCCGCCGTTGTTATTGTAACCTCGTTTCCGGCAAAGCTGAATATTATGTTCGGCCCGTCGTTAACTATATAGTCTATGTCGGCGTAAACAAGGCCCTCTGTCGCCTCATCAGCGTAAACAACCCTGCTTAATATGGAATCAGATACAGCCACTCCCAGCTCTCTTGTTATTTTAGGCAGCGAAACGCCCATTGATATGGCAAGGGCTATAACAAGCAGAATAACGCTTTTAGCCCATTTAATTATTTTTTTGTTAAATGTTATCAAGGCCGCAACGCCCGAAACGGCAAGGCCAACCATACCGCCCAAAGAACCGGCGTTCCACAGGGAATAGAGCATAAGGCACTCTATGGCGGCGAATATTATTTTTTGATACATTTTTTTCGCGTTTATACAAAGCATTCCCGCCGTGCATATAGGGAATATCATGAAAAACGAGGAATAGTTCTGGTTGCTGAAAAACCACCTTACGGCGCTTTCGGCCCTTTTGGCGCTTAAGCTTGCGGCGTCTCTTAAAGAGGCCGGAACATAAAGCCACTGGGGCAAAATATCAATATCCTTTCCGAAAACCTGCATAACGCCCCAAAAGCCCAAAATAACGCAGGCAATCATAAAGCCGTAGAATATTATTTTAAGGCTCCGCTCGTCGTCAATCATGTTCATGGCGTAAAAAACCATGCACATATATCCTATAAGCACAAACGTGCCCTCATACCTTTCGTCAAAGCCCACAAGGGCGATGTGGCTGTAATCCGCCAAAAGATACGAAAGCAGAACAAACAGCCCGTAAATAACCATTGGTATATATACCTTGTGCTTATATATTTTTATTTCTCCCGAAAGAGCCGTAAAAATTAAATATACTATTGAAACAGCCGTAAGCACAAGAAAAACCTGCATTCTGAAATAGGCGTAAATATCGCCGCTGTAACCGTTTCCGGAATACCAGAAAAATCCGGCCAAGCCGTTTTCAACAGCACGCCCTCTAATTAAAAACAAAAAAATCGTAACAAGAAAAACTATTGGAAGTGAACGCCATATATAGGCATTTTTCGCAGAATTTCTGCCGCTCAATTAAACACGCCCCCTCTTTCTTTTCTGCGCCGTAATCTCTTTTTTACCAACGCCCTGTGTGCTCTCGGGCACAAAAAGTATTTTTATAGTCATCATTATAAGCTTTATGTCAAGAAAAAACGAGTAGCCTCCTATATATGTTAAATCCCACATAAGCTTGTCGTAAGGGTCGGTGTTGTACCGTCCCAAAACCTGCGCGTATCCCGTAAGCCCCGCCTTAACCTTAAGACGGTATCTGAACTCGGGTATATATTTTTCATACTGTCTGGCAATTTCCGGCCTTTCGGGCCTTGGCCCCACTATGGACATATCCCCCTTAATAACGTTTATAAGCTGTGGCAGCTCGTCAAGGCGCACCTTTCTTATAAACCTTCCAACGGGAGTTATTCTGTCGTCCATTTGCTTGGCAAGCCTTGCAACGCCGTCCTTTTCAGCGTTAACAACCATGCTTCTGAATTTATAGAGAAAAAACTCTTTGCCGTTTATTGTAAGACGCTTCTGCTTATATATAACCGGCCCGCCGTCGTAAAGCTTTATGGCCGCCGCCGTAACAAGCATAAATGGCCACAAAACAATAAGCGACATAATCGACACGCACACGTCAAAAAGCCTTTTTACAAACTCGTCCATTATGGACATCTCGCCCCTGTTGCACACAAGCACCGGCATATCCATAAGGTTAAGTACATAGGAGCTTTTAACAAGTATCTCCGAAACATCGGGTATTATAAAAACCGGCATTCCGTTTTCAAAACAGTATTCTATTATGCGTTTTTTCATGTTGCCGTCAACGTCGGCTATTATAACGCCGTCAAGGGGGTCCAGCTGGCTTATTATGCTGTCTATGCCCTCTTTAATTCCCAGCTGCTTTGTTATGTGAAACTTATAGTCGTAAAAGTTCATTTTTTTAATAAGGTCTTCCGACAAACTTGTTTCGCATATAACGGTCATGTTCCGCACCACGTTGCGGTTTCTGAAGCGTCGGTTGCACCAAATGCTCCAAAAAAATATATAAAACGTGTCCACAACGGTCATTATAATTATGGGCTTAATCTCCACTATTCGCCGGTCTATAAGACAGGCCTCAAAAAATGCTATAACGTTAACCATAATCATGGCCAAAAACTGGGAGTACATTATTTCGGATACCCGCAGATAGCCTATTTTGTGTCCGCCGTAAAAGTTGGCGAAAAGGAAATAAAGTCCGGCGTATATGCCGATAAGCAGCGTCGTTCCTTTTTTATAAAGGAACGTTGTTTGAAGATTGTATCTGTAAAAGCAGAACCATATTACGGTGAATATTAACGCCATTCCCGCCACGTTCAAAAAAATTTCCCAAACAAGCAAAAACTTGTTCTTTCTTCTTTTGTCAGTCAAGGGAAACTCCTCCAATAAAGCAGTATATACAACTAATAATTGCCATAAAAGGGCATTATATGATATTTTATCACTAAAAACGCCCGTTGTAAATAAATCTTATAACCATAACATAACCTGAAAACGTGAAAAAAACACAAAAACCCTTTCCAATGCCAAGTTTATTTAAGCAAACGGCAAATTCTCCCAGCTTCCGGCCAACGCCGCGGCTCCGTTTTTATATCAAAGGGATTTTTTATTCTTTTTATAAGGCTCCCGATTTTTACGATGTGATATTTGCTTTGCATCCGTAATTTTTTCCTATAATGAAAAGCAAGGCCATGAATTTATAAAACGCAAAAAAACGCCGGAAACCCTTAAGGCTTCCGGCAAAATATTAAATTTTTAATCAGTCGTCCCAGTCATCGCGGTCATCCCAATCATC
>CAJFUS010000158.1 GCA_904420235.1 Candidatus Neoanaerotignum tabaqchaliae | reverse complement strand
TTTGGAAGCAGCAACCGTCTTGACACGATAGTTAAAGACGTTATTTTTCACAGCCTCAAAAACGGCTGTGTAGACATGAGTCCGGATATAAAAAAAGCCGTGGCGGATTTAAGAAAGTTTATGTTTGATAATGTCTATAACGACAACAGGTCTAAAATTGAAAGCAAAAAAGTTGACTGCATAATAAGGGGACTTTTTGACTATTTTATGAAAAATCCGGATAAAATGAAGGAAGAATTTTTGAATCTTATTGATAGTGGGGAAAATGTTGAAACTGTTGTGTGCGACTTTATAGCCTGCATGACTGATAGATACGCGGTTAAACTTTATACGGATTTGTTTATACCGTCTTCATGGAACATATATTAAATTTAAAAAGCCTCTTGATTTTTACATACATCAGCGTTTTTTACAAGTTTTTAATATAATTTTTGAATAAATTGAATGAAAAAAGAAGGAATATTAATTTATTTGTAGAAAATGAATAACAAGAGAGGTGTGTCAGGTGTATTATCCACAGGAAATTTTAGAGGAAGTACGACTTAGAAATGACATTATAGACGTCATAAAAGAGTATATTCCGCTTAAAAAGCAGGGCAGTTCATATTTTGGACTTTGCCCGTTCCACAACGAGAATACGCCTTCTTTTTCTGTAAGCGCCGATAAACAGCTTTACTATTGCTTTGGCTGCGGGGCCGCGGGAAATGTAATAAGCTTTATAATGCAGGTTGAAAACTGCGATTTTCAGGAGGCTGTTCAAAGACTGGCCGACAGGGCCGGAATTGAACTGCCGAAAGCCGAGTATACCGCCGAAGAGGCCGAGAGGGAAAGGCTTAGAGAACGTCTTTATGATATACACAGTGTTGCCGGAAGGTTTTATTATGACGTTCTGCACTCGCCTGAAGGCACGAGGGCCCTTGATTATGTTAATAAACGACACATATCGCCTTCAATTCAAAGAAAGTTTGGAATCGGATTTTCGCCTAACGGAAGAAACCGGCTATATTCCTTTCTTAAAAGCAAGGGATTCAGTGAAAAAGAGATGCTTTTAAGCGGCCTTGTTATGGAAAGTAAATTGAAAAACGGGTATTACGACCGTTTTTATAATCGCCTTATGTTTCCTATATTCGATATAAGGGGACGGTGCATAGCCTTTGGCGGAAGGATAATGGACAAGGGTGAGCCTAAATATTTAAATTCTCCTGAAACACCTATATTTAACAAGAAGCGCAACTTATATGGGCTTAATTTTGCTAGAGCGGCGAAAAAGAAGGAAATTATAATTGTTGAGGGATATATGGATATGATAACCATATATCAGGCTGGCTTTAAAAATGTTGCCGCTTCTCTTGGAACAGCCTTTAACAATGAACACGCAATGCTTTTAAGAAAGTTTGTTTCGGATATAATACTTGTTTTTGACAGCGACTCTGCCGGAGAAACCGCGGCACTTAGGGCTATACCTATCTTAACATCAGCAGGATTTAACGTAAAGGTGCTTCAGGTGCCGGACGGTAAGGACCCTGATGAGTTTATAAAGCATAACGGCGCGGCGGAGTTTGGAAAGCTCTTGGTTGACGCGACAAGCTATATGGACTTTGAGATAAAATGCGCTAAAAAGAAGTATAACCTTAACAATACAGAGCATAAAATGCTTTTTACAAAAGAAGCCGCCGGTTTAATATCGGGACTTGCATCGCCAATAGAGAGGGACGTTTATATAAACAAGCTGTCTGATGAAACCGGAATATCCAAAATGGCTGTTGAGGAGGAAATATACAATAAAGACAAAAATAAAAACGAAAAGTTTGAGCTGGAGTCAAAAAAAAGACGTGTAAGAAATTATGAGGCGAACAATAATAATATTAATGCCGAAGATATTAAAAATTCAAAAGGATTGCTTCAGGCTCAGGAAAACATAGCTTATATATGCGGATTAAACGAAAAGCTGTGCGCGAAGATAATGGATGTTTTAAAGCCCGAAGATTTTACCGATAGTGTAATGCGCGAGCTTGTGAAATACATATATATGTGCAGGCGGAGCGGAAAAGAGGTTGTTGCGGCAGACTGTGTTAATATTTTTGCACTGCCCGACGAGCAGAAAAAGGCCGCCGAGGTATTTTCGGTTAATACTGATTTTGAAACAGGTGAGGATATGCGCAAAGCCATTACGGAAGAAATAAAAATGATAAAAAAAGCCAGTCTTGACTATATGGCTTCCAGCGCTAAATCCATTGAGGACATACAAAAAGTTATAAACGCTAAAAAAGAACTTGAGAGTTTTAAAATTCAATTTTGATTTTTAAAATTTTATAAAGAGGTAAATGGTAATTTGAAAGGAAGGTTTTAATGAAAGCAGGAGATGAAGCATTACTTCTTTCTCGTCTTAAAGACCTTGTGGCATTGGCGAAAAGAAAAAAGAACGTGCTCGAGTACAAGGAAATTATGGACGGGCTTGGCGATATTGAGCTTGAGCCTGACCAAATAGATAAAATTTACGAGTATTTTGAGGCTCAAGGTATAGACGTTTTAGGCGTAATGGATATGGACGAGGACGTGGAAAAGGAAATAGATATTTCACTGCCCGAGGGAATAAACATAGACGATCCTGTTCGTATGTACCTTAAGGAGATAGGAAAAGTGCCTCTGTTAAGCGCCGAGGAAGAAATAGAGCTGGCAAAAAAAATGGAAGAAGGCGACGAGGCGGCTAAAAAGAAACTTGCCGAGGCAAACCTCAGGCTTGTTGTAAGCATTGCCAAAAGATATGTTGGAAGGGGAATGCTGTTTCTTGATTTAATACAGGAAGGTAATCTTGGCCTTATAAAGGCTGTTGAAAAATTTGACTACAACAAAGGATATAAATTCAGCACATACGCTACATGGTGGATAAGACAGGCCATAACAAGGGCTATAGCCGACCAGGCCAGAACAATAAGGATACCTGTGCATATGGTTGAGACAATAAATAAGCTTATAAGGATTTCAAGGCAGCTTGTTCAGGAGCTTGGCAGGGAGCCCACCGCCGAGGAACTGGCACAGGAAATGCTTATGCCGGTTGATAAGGTGAGGGAAATAATGAAAATAGCCCAAGAGCCTGTATCCCTTGAAACGCCGATAGGCGAGGAAGAAGACAGTCATCTTGGAGACTTTATACCTGATGATGATATTCCTGCTCCGGCGGAGGCTGCGGCCTATACACTTTTGCAGGAACAGCTTAAAGAGGTTTTAAACACCCTTACGGACAGGGAAAAGAAAGTTTTGCGTCTTAGGTTTGGCCTTGATGACGGAAGGGCCAGAACACTTGAGGAAGTTGGACGTGAGTTTAAGGTTACACGTGAAAGAATAAGGCAGATTGAAGCAAAGGCTCTTAGAAAATTAAGACACCCAAGCAGAAGCAAGAAGCTGAAGGATTTTATTGAGTAATATGTATATAAGTTTGGCTGTCGGAGTCTGTAATCTCCGGCGGCCTGTTTTTAAAATATGGAAAAATATTCATTAGGAGTGAGTTTATATGAAAAAGTTTATTATATCTTTAGCGGCCGTGTGCGCATTAGCTGTTGGCGCGCCTGTATTTGCCTATGCCGGAACCGTTGTAACAGCCGGTGAGAGGCAGGTTCAGGCGGAGGACATAATTATAACGGAAAGCGCTCCGGGAGCTTTTAAAAAGGATAAAAATATATATTTAAAATGCGATTATGTAAGCTTTGAGGATGGCATTACCTATGAGGTTGTTTCCGGCGATGCGAAAGTTAAAGATGTTTCAACCGATAATGGGATTATAAAAATATCAATCAGGTCCGAAAGCACAAGCGAGCCGGCTGTTATACGCTTAAGCAATGTTAAAATGTATCTTGATGGGGCTTTGCCTGAAGGAACCTATGCCCTTGAGTTGGTTACTGAAGAAAGCGACCAGTTTAAAGACAACATGTTTGGAGAAACCTATGATTCCGAGGACAATCAATTTGATACCAAGAGCCTTGTTTTTGACGACGATTTCCTTATCGTGCAGGGCTCGTCAAATATGGAAAACGCAAGCGACAATGAGAGCGCTTTAATTGAAGAGGTTGCTGTAAGCGCAGCTGAGGGAAACGAAACAGGAGCTTATATAACCGATTCGGGATATGTTATGGTTCCACTAAGATTTGTGGCGGAGGGACTTAACAGCTCGGCTATTGTGGCTTGGGATGACGAAACAAAAACTGTTAACATAATGCTAGGCGACCGTGTTACGAAATTTACCCTTGGATTGGACACAATGACAATAAACGGCGTTGACGTGCCTGTTTCAACACCAATGGAAATTAAAGACGATAGGGCATTTTTGTCTTTAAGAGACGTTGGACACGCCATGGGCATTGACGAGTCAAAAATATATTGGGACGATGAAACAAAGACGGCTTATTTAAATTATAAGGGAGAGTAAAATGGGACTTTCTGAACGGCTTAAAACAGCGGCCCTTATGGTGAAATATAAAAATATAGCGGATATAGGCACAGACCATGGGTATGTGCCTTGTTTCCTTGCTGAAAATAAAATTATAAACCATGCCATAGCCTGCGATATAAACAAAGGCCCCCTTTTAAGGGCAGAGGAAAATATAAGAAACAGCGGCTTGGAGGATATTATTGAAACACGCCTTGGAAACGGCCTTGACAAAATTGAGGGCTCAGAGGCGGAAACCGTTATTATAGCCGGCATGGGCGGAATTTTGATTTGTGATATACTTAAAAAAGATACTGAAAAACTTAACAGTATAAAACAGTTGGTGCTTCAGCCGCAGAGAGATGTTTACAAAGTCAGAAAATGCCTTCATTCATTGGGTTTTAAAATTGATGACGAGGAAATGGTGTTTGAAAACGGAAAATATTATAATATAATAAGCGCTGTTAAAGGCGTTGAAACGTATGAATCAGACGCCGATTACATATTCGGGCGCAGGCTTATTGAAAAGAAATCACAAGTTTTAAAGGCATATATTAACAGCAGAATTAAAAAATATGAAAATATACTGGCAAGAGCGTCTTTTGATAAAACATCTGAAAGCCTTGAAAATATAAATTATCTTTATAAGCTGTCAAAGGAGGTTGTTAAGAATTTATGAAATGTGTTGAACTTATGGAGCTTCTTGAAAAAATGGCTCCTATTTATCTTGCTGAAAGCTGGGATAACCCAGGGCTTCTCGTTGGCAGAAAAGATAAGGAAATTAAAAAAATTATAACAGCCCTTGATGTTACAGACGGAGTTATTGACGAGGCTGTTGATTTTGGGGCGGATATAATAGTTACTCACCACCCGCTTATATTCAGGCCACTTAAAAACATAACGGATTTATCTCTGACAGGTTCTAAGGTTTTAAGACTTATTGAAAACGGAATAAACCATTATGCCATGCATACAAATTTGGATACGGCCTTTGGCGGAACCAATGACACGCTGTGCGGAGTTTTGGGCCTTATAGATGTGGAACCGCTGGCCATAAGCTGTGAACAGGACGGCAAGCCAAACGGCCTTGGAAGAATAGGATATTTACCAAACAAAACAACATTTGGAGACTTCGCTTCTTTTGTTAAAAAAGCTCTTGGCCTTAAAAATGTTACCGTTGTGGGAGATAAAAATAAAATTGTATCAAAGGCTGGACTTTGCACCGGCGCCGGATTTGAGTTTATTGACGAGGCTTCCGCCAATGGCTGCGACGTTTATATAACATCTGACGTTAAGTTTCATGACGGGCAGAAAGCGGCAGACATGGGTATGTGTCTTATAGACGCCACTCATTACGGCACTGAAAATATAATTGTGCCTGTGCTTAAAGAATATATAGAGAAAAACATCAATAAAATGGGATATGACGTTGAGGTAATTGTGTCAAAGCATAACGGACAGGTTTTTGATTACATCTGATGAGGTGCAGCCTATGGAAAAGATTTTTATAACTGTAAATGGTTCAGACAGACAGGAAATTGAAAAGGGAACTACTTTTTATGATGTGGCTAAGAAGTATAAAAGCAATTTTAAATACGATATAATGCTTGCCCAAAGCGGAAATACCCTTTATGAGCTGTCGAGCCCAATAAAAAGAAGCATGGACATAAAGTTTCTTGATATGTCAAATTACGAGGGAATGAGAGTTTATACAAGATGTGTTTCTTATATAATGGTTAAGGCTATAAAAGAAATTTATGGTATAGAAACAAAAGTTTTTATTGAACATTCTATAAACGGGAATTTGTACTGCGAAATAAAAAAAGACGGGCTTGCTGTTGACGAAGCCTGTTTAGAGCTTATACGCGAAAGAATGCGCGATATAGTTGAAAAGAACCTTCCTATAGAAAAAATGACAATAAGTGTTGATGACGCCATTGAACTGGCGGCCAAATGCGGCCTTGAAGATAAGTCAAGACTATTGTCTTACAGGCGTATGTCTTATGTTAATATTTACAAAATGGAGAATTTTTACGACTATTACTATGGATATATGGTTCCTTCGGCTGGCTGTCTTAAGTATTTCGACCTTTCGCTTTATGAGTCAGGATTTTTATTAAGGCTGCCGTCAACAAAGCACCCAGACAAACTTAACGGTTATGAAAATTTTGAGAAAATATCGTCGGTTTTTATGGAACAGCTTAAGTGGTGCGTGCTTTTGGGCGTTAAAAACATAGCCGACCTTAACGATGTTATAGCTAATGGTAATTTTGCAGATATAGTAAGAATAAATGAGGCTCTTCACGAAAAGAAAATAGCTCATATAGCTGATGAGATAGCAAAAAGGGCGGATAAAGTTAAATTGGTTCTTATAGCCGGTCCTTCATCGTCAGGAAAAACAACATTTGCTCAAAGGCTTTGCGTTCAGCTTAGGGTAAACGGATTAAAACCATGCACCATAGGCATGGATGATTATTTCATTGATAGGGATAAAACTCCTGTTGATGAGGATGGAAAACCGGATTTTGAAAGCGTTGATGCGCTTGACCTTGAAAAATTTAATGATGATTTGAACAAGCTTATATCAGGCGAGGAAGCCGTCATACCTTCCTATGACTTTATATCTGGAAAAAGGTCGCCTGTGGGACGAAAACTTAGGCTTAGAAAAAACGAGATTATTGTTGTTGAGGGTATTCATGGTCTTAACTCGGAGCTTACAAAAAGTATACCGGACGAGAACAAGTTCAGAATATTTGTAAGCCCTATGACACAGCTTAATGTGGACGCCCACAATTATATATCAACTTCAGACAGCCGTCTTATAAGAAGGATTGTGAGAGATTATCAGTTCAGAGGAAATTCCGCTGTTCAAACAATAGATGCGTGGCCAAGTGTAAGGCGCGGGGAGGAAAAAAATATTTTCCCTTATCAGCATAACGCGGACGTTGTTTTTAATTCCGCTACTGTTTATGAGCTTTCGGTTTTAAAACCATTTGTTGAGCCGCTGCTTTATAAAATAGACAAAACAATGCCGGAATATATAACGGCAAACAGAATAATAAAATTTCTTGATTATTTCCTTTCTGCCGGCACAGAAGCCATACCGGATAATTCTTTAATTAAAGAGTTTGTTGGTGGAAGCGTTTTTAAAGTTTGACACAAATTTAATTATGTGATAAAATAAAAAATCAGTGAGCAGGCCAGATGGTCGCCCTTATTATGGGGAGGAAAGTCCGGGCTTCGCAGAGCAGGGTGCCGGTTAACGGCCGGTGAAGGCAACTTCAAGGAAAGTGCAACAGAAATAAACCGCCCGTTTTTGCGGGTAAGGGTGGAAAGGTGAGGTAAAAGCTCACCGCTCTTCTGGCAACAGAAGAGGCTCTGTAAACCCCACCTGAAGCAAGGCTTGACTAAAGCTATGGGGCTGCTCGTCCCGCTTTGATATAGCCGCATGATGATGTCGGCGACGACATACCAAGATAGATGACCGTCTAATACAGAACCCGGCTTATAGGTCTGCTCATACAAATTTTACTTAAGTATCATAAGGCCCCGCCATTTGGCAGGGCTGTTTAATTTATTGGGATGTTGGTTTTATTAGCTGAATTTTTTATATTATACTTTACCTAAGTTTTATTATTTCTGAAAAGATTGTTGATTATTTGTTTTGTTCATTGAAATAATTTTAGATTTATATTAATTTTAATAACAATATCATAAATTGGGAAGATGTAATGAAGTTAATGGCGTAATTGGAAAACAGGTGATTAAATGGCCGAATTTGGAACAAATAAAACAGCTAAACTAATAAAATCACTTAAAGAAAAAAAGTATAGAGACAAAGAAGGGCTTTTTGTAGTTGAGGGCGAGCGCTTTGTTGGAGAAATTATGGATAACTGCGAAATTGAGTTTATGGTTTTTTCCGAGAGTTATGCCGCTTTAAAAGATGTTTCGGAGTATAAAAAAGCTTTTGTGTTTAGCGACAAAATATTTAAGGAATTTTCGGAAACAAGTAATCCGCAAGGGATAATTGCTGTGTGCCGCAAAAAAACATTCAGCATTGATGAGGTAATTGAAAAAAATGCCGGAGAAATTTATATATTGGCTGAGGAACTGAATGACCCGGGAAATCTGGGCACAATAATACGCACGGCGGATGCCAGCGGTGCAGCCGCTGTTATATTATCTAAAGGAAGCGTTGATTTATATAACGGTAAGGTTTTAAGGTCAACTATGGGCTCGCTTTTTCATATTCCGGTTATTGAAAACGCCGACATAAAACAATGTATTGAAAAGCTGAAAAAAAGCGGTATTACGGTTTTTGCAGCTCACCTTAAGGGTGATAGAACCCTATATGACTGCAATTTTAAAAATCCGAGCGCTTTTGTTATAGGAAATGAGGCGAGAGGACTTTCAGACGAAACATCAAAAATATGCGACGTGCTTTTAAAGATACCGATGCCGGGAAAAGCGGAAAGCCTTAACGCCGCCGTGGCGGCCTCTGTTATGATGTATGAAGCCGTAAGGCAGAGAATGTGTTAATATTTATTTGATGTATTGTTATTCAAAAAAGCTGATTGAAAAACTTATCTCTGCATCAAAATTTATAAAGAATAAATTACTTAATAACTCTTGTGTTTATTGTTTTTATAATAAATTTATGAAAATTGTAACTAATTATATTTTATTTAAGGTTTGAGTTTTTTAAATTAGTGCACAATATAACATCAAACTGTATAGGTGGTATAGGGGTTAATAATGCTTGTTTTTATTTTTATTGTATTAGTAAAAACAACGAAAACAAAATATAGCCTAAAAATGACAATATAAAATGTTTACATCACTATTGTTTTTGTAGTATGTTAAACATGAACAAAGGCGTTCATTCATGATAGAGGAATTACCTCTATGTGAATGAGCGCCTTTTTGCTTTAAATGCGGAATTTATAAAAATAAGCGTCAATTAGGAGGTATGAACACATGAAAATTCAAGTAGCGGAACGTATGAATCACATAGAAGGCTCTGTTATAAGGCAGTTTGCCGAGGCCGCCCTTAAACCGGGACTTATTACATTTGCCAACGGAAATCCGGCTCCGGCCACATATCCCATAGAGGAGATGAAAAAATTTTTTATTGAGGCCCTCGAAAGCGATGAGGTTGAGGACTTGCTTATGTATGGCAATGTTCAGGGCTATCCGCCTCTTGTTAAGTGCCTTAAAGAGCGTCTTGCCAAAAAATACGGTTTTGATTTTGAAATGAACGACTTATACATTGTAAGCGGCGGAACTCAGGCCGCCGATGTGGTATCAAAAATATGGCTTGATAAGGGCGACGCCGTTATAACAGAGGAGCCTTCATACGCCAGCATGTATAATATTTTCAGAGCTTATGAGGCCGACCTTATAGGCGTGCCGATAGACGACACGGGCATAGACGTTGACGCCGTTGAAGAGGTTTTAAAAACAAATCCGAAAGTAAAGCTTATATACACAATTCCATCATTCTAAAATCCTACGGGATTTTCGACAGTGGCCGAAAAACGCAAAAAACTTTATGAGCTTGCCTGCAAATATGACGTAATTATATTCGAGGACGACCCATATGCCGAGCTGCGTTTTGAGGGAGAATCCGTTAAGCCCGTTAAGTCTTACGACACGGAGGGTCGTGTGTTCTATACAAGCTCTCTTTCAAAAGTAATAGCCCCTTCGTTCAGGCTTGGCTATCTTGTTGTTAAAAAGGAATTCGGACAATATGTAAACGTATGCAAACAGTGCTCCGACGTACACAGCAATACTCTTGGACAGTATGTGGCTTGGGGAGTTATGACAAAGACGGATTATGAGGCCCATATTAAAAAGGCCCAGGAGGAATACCGCAGAAAATCAACCCTTATATCTGAAACTCTTAAAAAATATATGCACCCGTCATGCAGACTAAGCAATCCTACAGGTGGAATGTTTATAATGATGTTTATGCCGGATACAGTTGACGCCGTTGATTTTACATGGAAGGGCATTGAAAGAGGCGTTGTTTGCGTTCCCGGTTCAGGTTTTGCCCTTGACGGCAAGAAACCGTCGCATATGATTCGCATGTGCTATGCCACGGCTACCGATGACGAGATAGTGAAGGGGGCCGAGATTGTAGGAAAGCTCACATGCGACATGATTGAGGGGAAAGTCTGATTAAAAATTAATATGGAAGGGATTATTAATGAGAAAAAAACTTCTTTTTGCCAATAAACACAGTTTTACAAAGGAAATGTTTGACAGTCTTAACAATCTTGATGTTGACGTGATTTATCTTGACGGGGCCGACCAACAGAGCTATGATATGGATTTTTCTGATATTGACGGAGTGGTTTGCTTTAAGTTTTTTGATTTTAACGACATATCAAAATTCAAATCGCTTAAGTTTATTCATACCACATCAACAGGCGTTGACCAAATGCCAATGGATTACATAAAAGAGCACGGCATTATTTTAAAGAACTGCCCAGGTGTTCACAGCGCTCCTATTTCAGAATATGTTATAGAGGCGTTGTGCTTCAAATTTATAAAAGCGCTTTTAAGCTTAAAAAACAGCAGGAACAGCATATACGGGAATGTGATTGGAATCTTCGTGAGCTTTACGGAAAAAGGGTGCTTATATTAAGTACAGGCTCCATTGGTTCAAACTGCGCCAAAAGGTTTAAAGCCTTTGACACAACGGTTATAGGCATTGACCCGTATCCTAAAAACGACGGCTCCTTTGACGAGATTCACACAATGGAGGCCTTGGAAGACGAACTGTCGAAGGCAGATATAGTTGTTAATTGTATACCTTTGTTTAAGAACACATATCATCTTATAAATAAGCGCTGCTTTGACCTTATGAAGGACAACGCCATATTTGTAAATGTATCAAAAGGAGCCGTTGTTGATGCGGAGGCCCTTCTTGAAACTTTAGAAGAAGGAAAACTAATGGGCGCCGCCATAGATGTATTTGAACAGGAGCCTCTTCCTTCCGACCACAGGCTTTGGGATATTGACAGGCTTATAATAACGCCTCATAACAGCTTTGCCGGAGAGGGCAATGCTGAAAGGATATTCAGCTGTATATATAATGATATTAAAGATTGGCTTGAGGCGGAAAAGCAGGAAAGCTGAAATTTACAAAAAATAATTCCTATATTTTATCGTAACAGCGGGAGAAAGTTTATACGGCGGCTTTCTTCCGCTGGTTTATTTTCGGCTTTATTCTCCCCAGCCCTTTGGCGGTCTTGGGCCGTAAAACTGATAGTAATCGGTTTTTATTCTTCCATTAAAGAGTTTTCTTTTAGCGTCGGCTTTTTTGCCGAAGAGCTTCTCGAAATATTCCATTGAAGTTATTACATAAGTTGACCAGGTCGAATTTGTGCGCATTAAATTTCCCATTTGACGGTAAAGCTCCTCAACCTCTTTAAGCTGGCCAATTCTCTCTCCGTAGGGCGGATTTGTTATAAGACAGCCGTAATCACCCATAAGTGTTACATCTTTAAACGGCTTAACGGAAAACTCTATGCAGTCGTCAACGCCGGCTTTTTCAGCGTTTTCAAGAGCTATTTCTATGGCCTCTGGGTCTATGTCGCTGCCGTATATTTTAAGATTAACATCGTTGTCTATGGCCTTGTATGCCTCAACACGGGCGGTTTTCCAAAGGGATTTGTCAATTCTTTCCCATGTTTCGCAGGCGAATGTTCTTGTAAGGCCGGGAGCTATGTTTTTGGCTGTCATGGCGGCTTCTATGGGTATTGTTCCGGAGCCGCACATGGGGTCAAGAAGTATTCTGTTTTTTCTCCAATAGCTTAAGTCAATCATGGCGGCGGCAAGGGTTTCTTTTAAAGGGGCCGTAAGAGAGTTTTCTCTATATCCTCTTTTGTGCAAACTGCTTCCGGATGTGTCAAGGGTTAATGTGGCCACATCGTTAAGCAAGGCAACCTGAACTGTGTAGTCGGCGCCGGTTTCGTCAAACCAATCCACATTATACTTAAGTTTAAGCTTCTCAACAATGGCTTTTTTAACTATGGCCTGACAATCGGGAACACTGTGGAGAGCCGATTTTAAAGATTTTCCGTTAACCGTAAATTTTCCGTCAACTGTTATCCAGTCTCCCCAGTTAAGAGCTTTTGTGCCTTGAAACAGCTCCTCAAAGGAGGTTGCTTTAAATTCTCCAACCTTTATCAATACTTTGCTGGCACATCTTAACCATAAGTTGGCCTTAATAATGTCGCTTTCGTCGCCGTCAAATTCAACTTTGCCGTCATAGGTTTTTATATTCTCAAAGCCAAGCCTTATGGCTTCCCGTTTTACACAGGCCTCCAAACCGAATGTTGATGTAGCTATAAGACGTATATTTTTCATAAAATCACCATTTTAAATTTATTTTTTACAATTCTAACATAATTGCGTGGTTTTGTGAATACGTGCCTTAAATTGCCCAATTTTAAAATATAAGTATAAGAATGTTTATAATTGTAAGAAAGGCTGTGTTATGATAAAATAATTAAATATGCGAATTTTTTATTTTAAGGGGAAAACAGCATTTATGTTTAGAGAAATGAGAAGAAAACAGCAGCAGCTTACTTTTGAGAAGTGTAAGACTATTTTAGAAAACAGTTCTTCAGGGGTATTGGCTCTTGAGGGTGATAACGGGTATCCTTATGCTGTGCCGCTAAGCTATGTATATAATGGTTCTAAAATATTTTTCCACTGTGCTAAAAACGGGCATAAAATAGACAGTATAAAAAGAAACTGCAAGGCTTCATTTTGTGTTGTTGAAAGGGACGAAATAGTTCCTGAAGAATATACAACATATTTTAGAAGTGTTATTGTTTTTGGAAAAGTGAGAATACTTGAGAATGACGATGAAAAACTTAAGGCAATAAATGCATTGGCCTTAAAATATAATCCAAATGACAGTGAACAAAGTAGAAATATGACTATCAACAGGGAATATAATAGGTTGTGCATTATTGAGCTTAGTATTGAACATATGACTGGAAAAGAAGCCATAGAGCTTGTTAATAAAAAGTAATTTGCGTATTAATTATGGTTTTAATGAAAGCCTATTAAGGAGATTGGTAAAATGTATAAACTGCTTAAAACATCAGGAAGGGCAAAAAGAGGGGAGTTCCACACACCTCACGGGGTTATACAAACGCCGGTTTTTATGAATGTTGGAACGTGCGCGGCAATAAAGGGAGCACTTTCAACAGAAGACCTTGAGAGAATTAAATGTCAGGTTGAGCTTTCAAACACATATCATCTACATGTGCGTCCGGGCGATGAGATAATTAAAAAACTTGGCGGGCTGCATAAATTTATGGTTTGGGATAAGCCTATATTAACTGATTCCGGCGGGTTTCAGGTATTTTCACTTGCCCAGCTTAGAAAAATAAAAGAGGAGGGCGTATATTTCTCATCTCATGTGGACGGCCGGAAAATATTTATGGGGCCTGAAGAAAGCATGCGTATACAGTCAAATTTAGGAAGCACAATAGCAATGGCCTTTGACGAATGTCCGTC
>CAJFUS010000157.1 GCA_904420235.1 Candidatus Neoanaerotignum tabaqchaliae | reverse complement strand
GCACATACAAGTTAAAATAGTGTGCGGCGAAAGTTTTGATTTTGATACCGCCAAAGCGGCTTTTGACAAAATAGCATCCGCTTTTGACGTGCTTTCGGTTAAAAAATCGGCCAATGGCGGAACAGAAACCGAAATAAAAGCTCTGCTTAAAAATGGGGTGTCACCGGATGATGCCGTTGGAACCGTATGCGAAGCTTTCCCCGAGGCAGAGCTTACCCTAAGCCTAAGCCCTGTCAAATAGGCTATCTTAAAAAAGAAAAATTGCAACTTTATATTATTATAAGTAAAAAAGCAACTTTTATTACATTTATAGTATAAAATATTCTGTATACAATGTATAATTTATGGTTTTAAATTGAAAATCACACAGTTTTAGTTATTTTTTTACTTTAAAATTTAAAAATAGAAATTTTATAACTAAAAATCTCAAATGGCTTTTCGTTAAATTTCACAAAAATATTTTCCCAATTTGAAAAACGTAAAAAAAATACTGTATTTATAGCCCAAAGTGTGTTATACTTTTTTCAGACCATAATAGTATTTATTAACACCTTTGGGAGGCGTCTGTTTTGGAAAAGAATGTATTTACGGAAATAAGGGTTAAATACAATACTCTGTCTAAAAATCAAAAAACAGTGGCTAACTATATTCTTAAAAACAGCAAAAAATGCGTAAGAATGACTTTAAGCGAGCTGGGCAAGGAATGCAGTTTAAGCGAAACAACAATTATACGTTTTATAAACAAGCTTGATTATAAATCATATCAAGCCTTCAGGCTTGACATGGCTCAGGACATAATTAAAGACGGCGGCACAATGGACGAGGAAAACTGCGATATAGAACCTGGCGACAGCATAAGCGATGTTAAAAGAAAGGTTATACGCAACGCCTCCTCGGCCATAAACGACATATCAAAGCTTATAGATGACAACAAGCTTATTTCTGTTATAGAGATGATTGAGAAAGCCGAAAGGGTTATGTTCTTCGGTGCCGGCGGTTCCGGCGTTATAGCCATGGACGTGTACCACAAGTTTCTTAAATGCGGAAAGGACGTAATTCACGAGAATAACTCTCATTTAGCCCTTATACACTCGGCCCACCTCACTTCCAATGATATGCTCGTACTTATATCCCACGAGGGCGAGAGCCGTGAGGTTTTGGAGTGCGCCCGTCTGGCCCAGTCCCAGGGGGCCAAGGTTTTGGCTGTTACAAGTTATATGAACTCCGACTTAGCCAGAATGGCCGACGTCTGCATATTCAGCTCCACAAACGACGCCGCCTATTATACAGAGGCTATGGTGTCAAGGCTTGTTCAGCTTGTTATAATGGACATACTTGTTGTGGCATATAGCACAAGGCTTGACGCTCCGGAAGCAAGAGAGGCCCTTGAGGTATCCGACAAGGCCCTTACTGAAATGAAAAAGAGAAACGAAGCGGAAGGCGGCAAAAAATAATCCGTATTCGGCCAAGTTAAATAATAAATATTGGAGGGATTTTTTTGCTTGTAAATCTTAAAACCATACTTAAAGACACAAGAGAAAAAAATTACGCCGTTGGCTCATTTAACGTATACAGTTATGAAACAATTAACGGAGTTAAAAAAGCCGTTATTAAAACCGGAAAACCAGCCATAATATCATTCGGTGCGTCATATCTTAAAAATATGAGCCTTGAATGCGTTAAGTATATAACCGAAAGCGCCGTTGGCAAACTTGAGATCCAGACGGCTCTTCATCTTGACCATTGTTCAGACTTAGAAATAATAAAAGCCGCCATTGAGGCTGGCTTTACATCGGTTATGTATGATGGTTCCGCCCTGCCCTTTGAGGAAAACATAAAAAATACCAAAGCGGTTTGCGCTATGGCCCACGAAAAAAATGTTTCCGTTGAGGCGGAGCTTGGAAGCATAGCCTTAGGAGAACATTCCAATGAAACCGACATAGACCATGGACAAGCCTACACCAATCCTGAAAGCGCCGCCCGTTTTGTTGAGGAAACCGGCGTTGACGCCTTAGCGGTTTCAATAGGCACAGTTCATGGAATGTATAAGGCAAAGCCCAATATAAGAATTGACATATTAAAAGACATAAGTGCCAAAGTAAGCATACCTCTTGTGCTTCACGGCGGCAGCGGAACACCAGAGGAAACCATAATACAGTGTATAGAAAACGGCATATGCAAAATAAACGTAAATACCGAAATATCACAGTATACCGTTAAAGAGCTGTTTAAAGTTATATCCGAAAACCCTAACACCCACCTTTCAAAGCTCACCCTAATTCAGGAAGACTTTGTAAGCGATGTGGTATCAAAATATATAAATCTTTTTTCAAACGTCAAATAAAACAGCACTGGAGGGGCCAAGGCCTATTCCGTGTAATAACTATTTTAAGGGGGATTATTTATGAAAGCAGGATTTATAGGTTTGGGCATTATGGGAAAGCCCATGAGCAAAAATCTTCTTAAGGCCGGAGTCGAGCTTCTTGTTAACGACCTTAACCAAGAGGCCGTTGACGAGGTTGTAGCCGCCGGCGGAAAAGCCGCCACACAGGCCGAGATAGGAGAAAACTGTGATATTATTATTACAATACTCCCTAACGGAAGCATAGTAAAATCCGTACTTTTCGGAGAAAACGGAGTGGCCTCAAAAATTAAACCGGGCTCCCTCGTGTGCGACATGAGCTCCGTTACTGCAACAGAAAGCCATGAGTGTGCCGACGGACTTGCTAAAAAAGGCGTAAAATTCCTTGACGCACCTGTTTCCGGAGGAGAGCCGGGAGCCATTAACGGAACACTTGCCATAATGGTTGG
>CAJFUS010000156.1 GCA_904420235.1 Candidatus Neoanaerotignum tabaqchaliae | reverse complement strand
TTTTAAAAATATTAATCCTACACAAAATGCGCAAAACATTGATTTTAATGAAATAATTTGTTAATATAAACATATATAATTAAAATTTTGGGGGATTTTGAAATGAGAGTATTTTTACCTATTTTAGCATTATGGGTTATAGGTTTTGGTATTGAGAATATGTGTTATAAAACGGCTTTAAAGTTATGTAAAAAAAGTCCTTTGTCTGAAAAAGAAGAAAATATCGACCTAATTGACGCCAATTCGGTGCACAAGCATTTTAAGATTTCATTTATATTATACTCAATAACAATAATAGCAAGCTTTATTATACCTATAACCGAGATAAGATGGGTTTTATTTTTCGCATGTGCTATGGTTTTATGTCCAACTTTTTATGATGTTTTCTACGTGCTTGGAAAAACGATTTTTAAGTCAAAAACAAGATTTATAATAGCTATTCCAGCCGTTTATAATTTTATTCTCTCAGCCATTATGTTGTTTTTCCATTATTTTGCCTATATGCATGTTGATTTTTCACAATTATAAGCGTTTTCGGATTAAATGCATATAAGAAGCATAAATTATGCAAATAAAAAATTTTCATAGTTTTTCATATAATAATCTTGTTTTTAAACAGCTTAAAAGCCGGCGTGTTTTCAATACAGCCGGCTTTATAAATTAAAGCAGTATGCAGATAAGCCCTCCGTTGCCCTCGTTTATTATTTTCTCCATTGTTTCCTGAAGTTTGTTTTGGGCGTCCTGAGGCATAGCGTAAAGTTTTCCGTTTATTCCCTCTGTAAGCAAAGAGTTAAGTGTTCGTCCAAATATGTTAAGCTCCCACACGTTTTCCGGATTATTTTTCATGTCGTCCTTTAATTTATTCATGTATTCTTTTGTCTGCTCCTCACTTCCTATAACGGGGCTTACCTCAGCGTCTATGTCGGCCCTTATAAGATGTATGCTGCTCCCTTTTGCTTTAAGCTTAACACCATATTGAGACCCCTGTTTATACATCTGCGGTTCCATAAGCTTTATATCGTCGGTTTGAGGAAATACTATACCGTATCCCTTGTTTTGGGCCACATTAAGAGCCGATTCTATTTTGGCATAATTCTTTTTCATATGTGAAAGCTCTTTTAAAAGTGATATAAGCTGATAATCGTCTTTAATATCGCTGCCTGCCGTTTCGCTTATAACGTTATAAAAAAGTCCGTCATTAAGTGCTATTTCTATGCTGGCGCTGCCCTTTCCCATATCAATGTTGTTTATGTACGCGTTTCTTATAAAATTACTGTCCTCCAAACCCTTGGCGCAAATGGTTATGTCTTTTATTTTGTCGGCTTTAGCCATAAAATCTTTTATGGCTGAAACAACATCTTTTTTTATTTCATGGTCAAAGCTCAACGTGTCAATCCATTTGGGAAAGTCAAGGCGTACCTCCCTTATAGGAAACTCCCTTAATATTTTTTCTATTATAGATGATATATCGTCCTGTTTAAGCTGAGCGCAGTTCACGCTTAAAACCGAAACCCCGTTTTTATCCTCTATTTCCTTCCTAAGCTCCTCAGTCTCCGGAGAGTATGGGTGCACCGAGTTAAGAAGCACTATAAATGGTTTTCCAAGGTCTTTAAGCTCGTTTATAACCCTTTCCTCGGCTTCAACATAGTTTTCCCTCTCTATATCCGTGATGCTTCCGTCCGTTGTAACAACAATGCCTATGGTTGAATGGTCCTTTATTACCTTTTCGGTGCCTGTTTCCGCGGCCTTTTCAAATGGCATGGGCACGCTGCTCCATGGCGTGTTAACCATTCTTGGCTCATCGCCGCTCATATGCCCTTCGGCGCCGGGTATAATATACCCCACACAGTCTATAAGCCTTACGTTAAGGTTAACATTGTCTCCAACGCTTATGCTTACAGGCTCGTTTGGTATAAATTTAGGCTCTGTTGTCATTATGGTTTTTCCCGAGGCACTTTGAGGCAGCTCGTCTTTTGCCCGTTCCTTTGTATACTCGTCCTCGATATTTGGAATTACAAGAGTATCCATAAATCGTTTTATAAATGTTGACTTTCCCGTTCTTACAGCGCCTATTACGCCTATGTAAATGTTGTTGTTGGTTCTTTTTGCTATGTCGTCATATATATCATATCCGCTCAAATTAAATTACCTCCTATATGTAAATCCATGCTACTGAATTATATGAACCAAGTTGTTAATATAGAATAACAACAGCCTTATTAAGCCATTAAAAAATAAGTATTTCCTCTTGAATACACCTTATCATTTTATATCAGCTAAAAACTCCAATTCTAAATTGCTGTTTTCTGTTTTATCAAAAGTAATGAGAATAATATGTTCTTGACACACAAATATACTATGTTATACTAACCATGGCATTTGACAAAATTTGGAGGCATTAAAATGGAAACAAAAGATTTTACAACAAAACCCGTTAAACAGCTTTTTATGCACTATCTTGTTCCCGCTATATGCGGCACAATGGTAACGTCAATTTATGTTTTGGCCGACACTATAATAGTTGGCAAGCGTCTTGGCGACACAGCCATAGCAGCCCTTAATATAGCACTTCCCATATACAATATATTTTTCGGCATGGGTCTTCTTGCCGGCGTCGGCGGCTCTGTTCTTATGTCCATATGCCGCGGCGAAGGCAAATTTGACGAGGGAAACGCCTTTTTCTCGGCAGCTCTTTTAATGAATATAGTTATGTGGCTTGTATCCCTTTTGTTCTGTACGGTTTTTATGGAGGATATAGCTTGGTTTCTTGGAGGAACTGAGGAAACAATGCCCTATATAATGGATTATATACCTTATATAATATGGGGAATGGGAGCATATTTTTTCTCTTCATTCCTTCAAACATTTATAAGAAATGACGGCGCTCCGAAGCTTGCCATGAACGGTGTTATAGCCGGAGGAATAACAAACATAGTGCTTGACATAGTTTTTGTTTATCCCCTTAATATGGGTATGGCAGGAGCAGCCTTAGCCACCGTCATAGGCTCTACGCTTACGGTTGTAATACTCTGCTCATATTTTCTCTCACCCAAAAACAAGCTGCGTTTCACGCTTAAAAAATTTAGACCATATTTCATAAGGCGTATTTTTGCCAATGGCTTTACAAGCTTTGTTATTGAGGCCGCCTCCGGTTTTACAATATTTGTGTTTAACATTCAACTTATAAAGTATTTTGGAAACACCGGTGTAAGTGTTTATGGAATTATATGCAACACTGTTCTTGTGGTTGTTTGTTTGTGCAAAGGTATTGAACAGGCGGCCCAGCCTATACTGTCAATTAATCATGGTGCAGGACTTTATAAGAGGATCTTACAAGTTCAGTCTCTTTCAATAAAAACCTCTCTTATTATATGCTCCATACCAGTTGCTATTGGTCTTATTAAGCCGGA
>CAJFUS010000155.1 GCA_904420235.1 Candidatus Neoanaerotignum tabaqchaliae | reverse complement strand
TAGTGGTGATTCAAATATAACACAAAGTGAGTCGTCCTCGCTTTTTAATTATTCAGTTGTAACACATGTATTGTAATCCTACAATTATTCAGTTGTAACATATGTATTGTAATCCTACATTTTTTAAAAATACTGGTTTTATAATTAACTACAGCATACAAATAAAGTTTCAAAAATTTGCCATTTCTTTAAAAAACATAATTTTAATATAGTTAAATTTTACTGCCATATAAATTATATATTCTAAAAAAATAAAGAACCATGAATGTTTAACTCAATCTATACCGTATTTCTAATGCCGCATATAAATTCCTATATAATAAATATTATTTTAAACAAACATATCTACGAACCGATTGATATAGCTTTTTCTTCCATTTTTAAGTTTTGCCCTATTTTTTATAATAAAGGCTTATACCCCCTTGACCTGAAAATGGAAAATATTATATTATAATTCGTTGTATGATATTAGTATTTTTAAGGAAGGAAAATTAATATGGCTTCTAAGGAACTTATTGAATCTATAAACAAAAGGCGTATATTCGGAATAATATCCCACCCCGACGCCGGAAAAACTACTTTAACCGAAAAACTGCTTCTCCATGGCGGGGCCATACGCCAAGCCGGAACGGTTAAAGCCAGAAGAAACTCAAAATTCGCAACCTCCGACTGGATGGAGATAGAAAAGCAAAGAGGTATTTCAGTAACATCGTCCGTAATGCAGTTTGAGTATGAAGGAAAAGTTGTGTCAATTATGGATACTCCAGGACACAACGACTTTGGTGAGGATACTTACCGCATACTAACCTCCGTTGACAGCGCCGTTATGGTTATAGACGCTGCCAAAGGTGTTGAGGCTCAAACCAAAAAGCTTTTTAAAGTTTGCAGCATGAGAAAAATACCTATATTTACGTTTATAAATAAGCTTGACAGGCAGTCCCGAGACCCTCTTGAGCTTATGGAGGATTTGGAAAATGCCCTTGGCCTTCCCTCAACGCCTGTAACATGGCCCATAGGCAACGGAATAACATTCGAGGGAGTATATGACATAATTGAGAACAAAGTGCATATTTACAGAAAAAACACAACCATAAACCTTGGCGAAAACGGAGTTTTCGGCCCGGAATTGGAAGGCGTTATAGACCAAACAAATCTTCAAATTTTGAGAGATGAAATTGAGCTTGTGCGCGGCGCTGGAAACGAGTTTGACTTAGAGCTTATAGAAGCCGGCCTTTTATCTCCCGTATTTTTTGGCACGGCCCTTGCTGATTTTGGCGTAACTGAGTTTTTAGAGCATTTCCTTAAATACTCACCTGCCCCAGGCCCAAGAAAAACAACAACAGGGCAGGTTTTGCCAACAGATGACTTTTTCAGCGGTTTTATATTCAAAATACAGGCTAATATGAATCCCGCTCACCGTGACCGCCTTGCGTTTTTAAGAATATGTTCAGGAACTTTTGAGCGAGGAATGAGCGTCACTCTTTCCCGCACCGGAAAACAGATGAAAATAAGCCAGTCCACAATGCTTATGGCAAACGAGAGAGAAAATGTTGAAACAGCCATAGCCGGCGATATTATAGGAATTTATGACACAGGGAACTATCAAATAGGCGACACATTAACAACTTCCAAAACAAAGCTGTTTTTCGAGCCTCTTCCAACATTTCCCCCTGAACTTTTTATGAGGGTTCACCCTGTAAATTCACTTAAGGCAAAACAGTTCCAAAAAGGCGTAACCCAGCTTGCACAAGAGGGAGCCATTCAGGTCTATACAAATCAATATAACGATGTAATTCTTGGGGCTGTTGGTGTTCTTCAGTTTGAGGTTTTTGAATACAGGCTTAAAAATGAATATAACTGTGATATAAGAATGGAAAATCTTGATTTCAGCGCCGTAAGATGGGTAAGCAACATGGACCCTGAAAAGCTTAAGGATTATGAGAACTCAAGAATTATGCTTGTTTTTGACCACTTTAAACGTCCTCTTTTCCTTTTCGCAAATCAGTACACCCTTGACAATTTTGCCGAAAGAAACAAGGACATACAGCTTGTTGAGGCTCTTGATGTAGAAAGCGAGTTAGAGGAATAATGGCTATTATTGTAAGCGCCTGTCTTTTAGGCATATGCTGCCGCTATGACGGCAAAATAAAAACAGACGAAAATATTTGCGTCCTTGCTAAAACCGACACCCTTATTCCGGTCTGTCCGGAGCAGCTTGGAGGGCGTCCAACACCAAGGCTGCCTGTTGAAATAAAAAACGGCCGTGTTGTTGAAAAAGATGGCGCCGACCACACAGATGAATTTATAAAAGGCGCCTATGAAGTATTAAAAATAGCTAAAATCAACTGTGTGAAAAATGCTGTTTTGAAGAGCAACAGTCCTTCCTGTGGTTTTGGAAAAATATATGACGGCACTTTTTCCAAAACCCTTGTTAATGGGAATGGAATAACTGCTGAAATACTTAACGAAAACGGAATTGAAATAAAAACAGAAAATGACCTTAAGGCATAATCAATATAACATGTATATCAGATATTTTTATATATTTCCTTAATATAAGGAAATATTAAAATAAAACAATCATAGGCTAATAATAAAAAGGCGGAAACAGTTCAATGCTGCTCCGTCTTTTTATAAAATCTTATATAACAATCAAACTAATTCAATTGTTCTTATATCAATAATATTACAGTAATATATTTTAATTAACTTCTTAAATATTATCTAATATTATAAATCTAAGAATAACAAATCTAATAATTAATTTAAATTTTCAATTTTTCAAATAACTTATATATTGTCAAAACTAATCCTTTTAGTATTTTATATGTAAAATAAACGCAGATAAAGTTAACAATAAAAATATAAATGCCAATAGGTCCAATTGAAATAAAAAATACAACTCCTACACTTAATGTTAATAAAAGCAGGTTAAATAAAATCATTAACGCAATTATTCCAACTATAATTAACACAATAATTTTAAAAAACAGTTTAATAAATTCAAAGTGGACTTTAAAACTTTCTGCTGTAAAATTCAAGCCAAAACCTCTCTTCCTAAGGATATATCAAAGATTTTGCTTAGTATTTTTTATTTTTAACAAACCAAACACATTTTTATAATTATCAAGTATATTTCAGCTAATTTTAAATATTTATATCATTTCTCAAAATGTTCAAAAATCAATAAATCACAACATAACGTATCTGATTTTTATATTTTAAATTATAATCGTTTTTTATAACTTATTCCCCAGTCCTCTAAAACCTTGATTATAGGTCGCATAGACTGTCCTAAATCACTTAAAGCATATTCTACTCTCGGAGGTACTTCTGGAAAAACTGTTCGCGTTATAATTCCGTCGGCTTCCATAGACCGTAAGCTGTCGGTAAGCACCTTTTGACTTATGCCTTCTAAAGATTTTTTTAATTCATTAAAACGCCAAGGGCGCTGTAAAAGATTTCTTAAAATTAAAAGTTTCCATTTGCTGCCGATAAGCTGTACGGTTGTTGCTACCGGACACTCAGGCAATTCTTCTTTTGTCAGCATTAGTATGCCCCTTTCCAAAAGTCTAAATTTAAATGTTATATTCAATTATAATATAACATTCAGTTTTATTCAATATTATGATGGTGCGGTTATAAAAAAGTAACTAAGTAATAGATTTGTGCGTACTTTTTTTCTTATTCGACACCCATTACAATAAAACTAAAGAGCAGATAATGTTCTAAATAATGAAATGGAGGTAATGAAAATGGCACTTTCAAATTTATCCGGCTGGAATGAAAAATCTAATGTTTGCGGTTCTGCCTGTGGTGCCGGTGATAAACCGGAAGAAAAACCCGCTTCTTGCGGTTCTGCTTGTGGCACCGGCGATAAACCGGAAGAAAAGCC
>CAJFUS010000154.1 GCA_904420235.1 Candidatus Neoanaerotignum tabaqchaliae | reverse complement strand
CGTCCGTTTTTTGGCAGAACGCCTTCTAATGGTTTATATTCCGTCATTGAAGAAGCTATTATAAGGCCGTCTACCATGCCGGAAGTAAAAAGCTTTATACTGTCAAGCTCGTTTTCAGCGCTCTCATGAGTGTTGGCAACAAGCACCTGATAGTTTTTCTCTTTAAGTATAGACTCTATATTTTCCATGAGGGAAGCAAAAAAATTGTTGCTTATATCAGGAACTATAAGGCCTATGGTGTGGGTTTTTCCAGTCTTAAAGCCTCTTGCAACGCGGTCTGGGTGATAGTTAAGCTCCTTTATTGTTTTAAGAACAAGCTCTTTTGTTTTTTCTTTAACCGGAGTGCTGTTGTTTATAACATTGGATACAGTGGCCGTTGACACTCCGGCACGGGCGGCCACATCTTTTATTGTAACCTTATTATAATTATCTATTTTAAACACCCGCTTTTATATTAATTTTTAAACGTTTAAATTCATTTCTCATTTATGCTGATATTATATAATTATGGCTATAAAAGGTCAATCAAAGAGAAAATAAATTTTGTATACATTAATATTAATAAATTTTTACCAAAATATTATAAAATATAAAGCGGAATTTCAAATTAAAATATACAAAACAACTATACTATTTTAATGATTGTTTAATATCACAACAATTTAAGCAAAAATAACGCCATATAAATATTGATTTCAAAAAATATAATTATGCCCTTTTAAACTTGACAATATAAAAAATGAGTAATAAACTTTAGTACATAAATTTAAACGTTTAAATTATTGTTCTTAAGGCAGGTGATATTTAATGGACGCTTTGGCCGAGGAACTTATGCAGGAAATGAATGTTAAAACAAGCTTTACGATACCGCTTTTTGGCGGCATTCCAATACCGGAGTCGGTATTTGTTACGTGGATAATAATAGCGGTTTTAGCTGTACTGTGCTTTGTTTTTACAAGAAACCTGCAGGTTGTGCCAAACACTAAAAGGCAAATTATAGTAGAAACGGCCGTTGAAGGAATGAACCGCTTTTTTTATGGAATTCTTGGCGAAAAAGGGAAACCATTTATACCGCTTCTTGAGGCCATGGCCATATATATAGGCTTTTCAAACATGATTGGCCTTGTTGGAATTACGCCGCCCACAAAAGACCTTAACGTTACGGCAGGACTTGCCATAATAAGCATAATAATGATTGAATATGCCGGAGTTAAGGTTAAAGGAGCCAAGGGTTTTGTAAAAAGTTTTGCCGAGCCTATGCCGCTTATAGCGCCTATTAATGTGCTTGAGGTATTTATAAGGCCGCTTTCCCTTTGCATGAGGCTTTTTGGAAACATGCTTGGCGGTTTTGTTGTTATGGAGCTTATAAAGCTTATTGTGCCTGTTATAGTTCCAATACCGTTCAGCTTTTATTTTGATGTTTTTGACGGACTTATTCAGGCTTATGTATTTGTTTTTTTAACATCTTTATTTATAAAAGAATCTATTGATTAAATATTGATTAAAACTATTTTGAAAGCGAGGAATTATTATGGGTTTAGTAGCGTTAGGAGCGGGTATAGCTGTATTGGCTTGCGCCGGAGCGGGTATTGGAATTGGAATAGCAACATCAAAGGCGGCTGAGGCAGTTGCCAGACAGCCTGAGGCAAAGGGCGACATAAACAAAATTTTGCTTCTTGGCTGCGCCCTTGCCGAGTCGACTGCCATTTACGGACTTGTTGTGGCTATTATGATAATAATGTTCTTAAAATAAGGAGGAATCCTTATGCTGGAGTTAAATCTTAATATCCTGTGGACATTTATAAACATTATTGTTATTTTTCTTATTTTAAAGCATTTTCTTTTAAAACCGGTAAACGACATAATAAAAAAACGTCAGGATATTATAAATAAATCAATAAATGAGGCCGAAAAGGCAAAAGCGGGCGCCGAGGAATTTAAAAACAAATATGAGGAAACATTAAAGGGCGTTAACGCCGAGGCTGACGCCATAATGGAAAAGGCCAAAACAGCGGCTCAAAAAGAATACGACTCAATTATCGAGTCGGCCAGAAACGACGCCGATACAATAATTAAAAACGCTAACCGCTCAATAAACGAGGAAAAAGAAAAAGCCCTTGCGGATTTAAGGCTCAATGCCGCAGACATGGTTATTATGGCGGCGCAGAAAGTAGCTGAAAAATCCATGAGTGAGGAAAGCGATAGAAAAATGGTTGAGGCTTTTCTTGCCGAGGCAGGTGATGGGCGTTGACCGAGATTTCTGATGTTTACGCCAAGGCCCTTTACAAAGAGGGTATGAGCGGCGATGAGATTGAAAAATGCAGGGATACACTTTTAAACAACAAAAAGCTTTTTGAATGTCTGTGTTCTCCAGCGGTAACAAAAAGCGAGAAGCACAGGCTTACAAAAAGCTTTTTCAGCGGAAGCCTTGAGAGATTTTTAAATGTTGTGTGCGACAATGAAAGAATGGAAATGATATTTGAAATTTTCGATTCCTATAAAAAAATATCTCTTGACAAAATGGGAATAGGAACAGCACAGTTATACTATGTTTCAAAGCCCAGCGATGAACAAATAAACGCTGTTAAAAAAGCTCTTTGCTTAATCGAAGGCAAAAAAGACTTTAACATAGAGCTTAAAAAAGATTTGTCGCTTATAGGCGGTATTGTTGTTAAAAGCGGCGGAAAAACATATAACAGAAGCGTGAAAAACAGTCTTGACGCGCTTAAAGCAAAATTAACGCGGGAGGTGAGCCAATGAGCGGGTTAAAACCAGACGAGATAGTTTCTGTGTTAAAAAATGAAATAAGTGATTTTGAGGTTAAAACAAGCGTAGAAGAAACTGGAACGGTAATACAGGTTGGCGACGGCATAGCCACTGTATACGGCCTTGAAAACGCCATGTACGGTGAGATAATAATGTTTGACAACAATATAGAAGGCATGGTTCAAAAAATTGAGCGCAAAACCGTTGGCTGCATACTTTTTGGTTCCGATGTTTGCATAAAGGAAGGCTCTCAGGCCCGCAGGCTTAAAAGAAGGGCAGGAGTTTATGTGGGCGACGGCATTATAGGACGTGTTGTTGACGCCCTTGGAAACCCCATAGACGGAAAAGGAAAGTTTGAAACAGACCAGCTTATGAATATTGAGGAGGAAGCGCCTGACATTATATCAAGGGCTCCAGTTAACAAGCCCCTTCAAACAGGTATATTGGCCATAGACTCCATGTTTCCCATTGGACGCGGACAAAGGGAGCTTATTATAGGCGACAGACAAACGGGAAAAACCTCAATAGCCATAGACGCCATATTAAACCAAAAGGACCAGAATGTTATATGCATATATGTGGCCATAGGACAAAAGGCCTCCACAATAGCGAGCCTTGTTACAACTCTTACAAAATTCGGAGCTATGGATTATACGGTTGTTCTTTCATCGCCGGCCAGCGACCCGGCGCCTCTTCAGTATGTGGCGCCTTATTCAGGAACGGCCATAGGCGAGTATTTTATGAAAAAAGGAAAAGACGTGCTTATTGTTTATGACGATTTGTCAAAGCACGCTGTGGCGTACAGAACCATATCCCTTCTTCTTAAAAGACCGCCGGGAAGAGAAGCTTATCCGGGAGATGTTTTCTATCTGCACTCAAGGCTTCTGGAGCGCTCATGCAAGCTGAATGACGAAAACGGCGGAGGCTCTATGACGGCCCTGCCTATAATAGAAACATTAGCCGGAGACGTTTCGGCATATATACCTACAAATGTTATATCAATTACCGACGGACAGATTTTTCTTGAAAGCAGTCTGTTTTTCTCGGGAGTACGTCCGGCGGTTAACGTAGGTCTTTCGGTATCCCGTGTTGGCGGAGCGGCCCAGACAAAAATAATGAAAAAAGTATCGGGAAGTTTGCGTATAGACTTGGCCCAATATAGGGAAATGGAAGTGTTTACACAGTTCAGCTCCGATTTGGACCCGTCCACAAAAGAGCTTCTTAATTACGGAAACACTCTTATAGAGATACTTAAACAGCCGACGTGCAGACCCTTTAAGCTTTATCAGCAAATAATAATACTGTGCGCGGCCCAAAACAAGCTTATGAACGATATTCCCCTTAAAAAGCTGAAAGAATTTGAAAGCGGAATGATTTCATACTTTGAGAGAACATATCCGGAGCTTATTAAAAACATAATGGAAAAGGGAGAGTATTCGGAAGAAATAAAAGAAACCATACTAAAAGGAGTTTCCGACTATAAAGAGCAGGTGAAGGGAACATGGCAGGCGTAAAAGAAATTCAGGACAGAATCAAGAGCATTCAGGATACCCGCAAAATAACAAACGCCATGTATCTTATATCGTCTTCCAAGCTCAAAAAAGCGAAAAAACGCCATGACGAAACGGCGCCGTATTTTGACATGCTTAAATCCACAATAGCGGCCATTATAGAGCACACTCCGTCATTTGAGCACAGATTTTTTGATGAGAGAGAAAACAAAGCCGTAAGAAACGAAGGCTATTTGATTATAACGGGCGACAAAGGTCTTTGCGGCTCTTATAACCACAATGTAATAAAGCTGGCGGAGGAGCACATTTCAAAAAACAACAATAACACTCTGTTTGCCGTTGGACAAATGGGCAGAAAATATTTCGCTAAAAAGGGAATTACTGTTGACGAGGAGTTTCTTTATACGGCCCAAAATCCAAACATACACAGGTCGGGAGCCATTTCAGAAACACTTATAAAGCTTTTTGAGGAAGGTTATCTTGACGATATATATCTTATTTACACAAAAAGCATATCGCCTATAAAATGCGAGCCGCAGATAATGAAAATACTGCCTCTTGAAAGACATTCTTTTAACGGCGGTGGACACGACAGGTATAAACAGACAACAACATTTTCGCCGTCGGTTGACGTTGTAATGGACCATCTTGTTCCAAACTATGTTCGGGGCGTAATATTCGGTGCTCTTATCGAATCGTTCTCAAGCGAGCAGAACAGCAGAATGATGGCCATGGACGCGGCCACAAAAAGCGCAGACGATATGCTGGCGGCTTTATCCCTTGAGTATAACAGGGCAAGGCAGGCCGCTATTACACAGGAAATGAATGAGATAGTTGGCGGAAGCCAGTCTTTAAGTTAGAGGCCGGAAAGGAGGATTATTAAATATGGAAACAGGAAAAATTGTTCAAATAACAGGTCCAGTTGTTGATGTTGAGTTTGAAAGCGGAAATCTTCCGGCCATTAAAGACGCCCTTACTGTGGATCTTAATGGAAAAACTGCCGTTATGGAAGTTGCCCAGCATGTTGGCGGAAACGTGGTTCGCTGCATAATGATGGCATCAAGCGAGGGACTCTCAAAGGCTGACCCTGTAACGGCGACAGGAGGGCCGATTAAAGTGCCCGTTGGAAGCAAAGTGCTTGGAAGAATGTTTAATATGCAGGGAGACACGATAGACGGAGAGGCTCCTGCCGACTGGGACGACAAGTGGTCTATACACAGGGAGCCGCCCAGCTTTGACGAACAAAGCCCCGCTGTTGAGATTTTTGAAACGGGAATAAAAGTTATAGACCTTTTGGCGCCGTACTCCAAGGGCGGAAAAATAGGTCTTTTCGGCGGAGCCGGAGTTGGAAAAACAGTTCTTATACAGGAGCTTATACACAATATAGCTACGGAGCATGGCGGATACTCAATATTCACAGGTGTAGGAGAGCGTTCGAGAGAGGGCAACGACCTTTGGCACGAAATGAAAGAGTCGGGAGTTATATCAAAAACGGCCCTTGTTTTCGGACAAATGAACGAGCCGCCGGGCTCAAGAATGAGAGTTGCCCAAACAGGTCTTACAATGGCCGAATATTTTAGAGATAAAGAGCATAGAGACGTGCTTTTGTTTATAGACAACATTTTCAGGTTTATACAGGCCGGTTCGGAGGTTTCAGCCCTTTTGGGAAGGATGCCGTCGGCTGTTGGATACCAGCCTACGCTGGCCAACGACGTGGGTGCTTTGCAGGAAAGAATAGCATCAACTAAAAACGGCTCAATAACATCTGTTCAGGCTGTTTATGTTCCGGCGGACGACCTTACGGACCCTGCGCCTGCAACTACATTCGCTCACCTTGACGCCACAACGGTTCTGTCAAGGAAAATTGTTGAGCAGGGAATATATCCGGCCGTTGACCCACTTGAGTCCACATCAAGGATACTTGAGCCGAATATTGTGGGCGAGAGGCATTATACTGTGGCCAGAAAAACACAGGAGCTTTTGCAGAGATATAAAGAGCTTCAGGATATTATATCAATACTTGGAATGGAAGAGCTTGACGACGATGATAAATTAAGCGTATACAGGGCAAGGAAGATACAAAAATTCCTTTCTCAGCCGTTCTCGGTTGCCGAAAACTTTACCGGTATGGAGGGAAAATATGTACCTATAGAGGACACAATAAAAGGCTTTGAGGCCATAATTAACGGTGAAATGGATAAATATCCGGAGGAAGCATTCTTTATGGTTGGCACAATAGACGAGGTTATAAAAAAGGCCGAAAGTCTGTAAAGAGGTGTGGCAAATATGGCTAAAAGTTTTAATTTGAATATAGTTGCCAGCGACAAAAAGTTTTACAGCGGGCCATGCCAAAAGCTTATAATTCCGGCTGTTGACGGCATGCTGGAGGTTATGGCAGGGCACGAAAGTATGGTTACAACAATACAGTCCGGTGAGCTTAGATATGAGGTTGATGGAGTTTGGCACAATGCTGCCGTAAGCGACGGCTTTGTTGAGATAATGCCGGATTACACAATACTTCTTGTTGACACAGCCGAGCTTCCAGAGGAAATAGATGTCAAAAGGGCGCAGCAGGCCAAAGAAAGGGCCGAGGAGAGGCTTAGGCAAAGAGAAAGCATGAAAGAATACTATTATTCCAAAGCGGCCTTGGCCAGGGCAATGGCAAGGCTTAAAGTTACAAAAAAATAATTATAGCGGTGGTTTAATGGCGGAAAAGGTTCAGGTTTCAGAGTCAATTCCATTAGGCGTTATACTGGCGTTTTCTGGAGGTTTTATGGACGCATACACATATATTTGCCGCGGCGGTGTGTTTGCCAACGCTCAAACGGGAAATATGCTCCTTTTTGGCGTGAACATATCAAAGGGCGATTTTGGCGGTGCCATGAGATATATAATACCTGTTGTTTTGTTTTCTTTAGGTATATTTATATCCGAAGCAGTAAGAAACAGACTTAAGGAAAACCAAATAATTCATTGGAGGCAAATTGTTATATTAGCCGAGGCCGTTATACTTGCCTTTGCGGCAGTGGTTCCATTAAATTTTAATCTTTTTTCCAACGCCATGGTATCTATGGCATGCGGAATACAGGTTGAGAGCTTTAGAAAAATAAATGGAAACGGTGTAGCCACAACAATGTGCATAGGAAACCTTAGAGCCGCTACGGAGGCCTTTTGTGATTACAGCATGTTTAATATGGCGGAGGCCAAAAGAAAATTTCTTATTTATTATGGAGTTGTGATTATATTTATTTTAGGCGCTGTGGCCGGAAATTTCGCCGTCGGAATTTTGGGCAGAGCGGCCATAATAATAAGCTCTTTTATACTGCTGGCTGGTTTTTTAATGATGTTTAAAAAAAGGTAAACAACTATCCCCCCAGTAAAACTGGGGGTTTTCCTATGCGGG
>CAJFUS010000153.1 GCA_904420235.1 Candidatus Neoanaerotignum tabaqchaliae | reverse complement strand
TTGTCCTCGCTGTATTTTTCATCATCAAGAGTTATAAGGTCAGCTTTTATTTTTCCTGATTCTTTATCATAAATTCTTATAACCTTTTTAATTCCCGGAAGAGTTACTTTTGAAGGGTTATTGGACAGCTTTATTTTAGGCACAAAATTTCCGTTTTCGTCAGTTTCGGCCGAAAGCTTGTACACTCCGCCAAATGAAGGACAGTCGTTAGATGTTATAAGTCTTGTTCCTACACCCCATGTGTCAATTTTTGCTCCCTGAAGCTTAAGGCTTGCTATAAGATTTTCGTCAAGGTCGCTGGAGGCGCATATAAGGGCATCCTCAAATCCTGCTTTATCAAGCATTATACGGGCCTTTTTTGAAAGGTACGCTAAATCACCGCTGTCAAGACGTATTCCGTAGTTTTTAAGCTTTATGCCTTCTTGACGCATTTCCTGAAAGCATTTTATGGCGTCCGGAACGCCTTGTGTTAATGTGTTGTATGTGTCAACAAGAAGGGTGCAGTCATTGGGGAATTTGTTGGCATAAGCCCTGAAAGCCTCTATTTCAGTTGGAAAACTCATAACCCAGCTGTGGGCGTGAGTGCCTTTAACGGGTATGTCAAAAAGCTTTCCGGCAAGGACATTGCTTGTTCCAGCGCAGCCGCCTATAACAGCGGCTCTTGCTCCTAATGTTCCGGCATCGGGGCCTTGAGCTCGTCTTAAACCGAATTCAAGTATAGGGTCTCCCTGAGCCGCCCAAGCCACTCTTGAGGCCTTTGTGGCTATAAGGCTTTGGTGGTTTATTATGTTTAAAATAGCCGTTTCAACAAATTGTGCCTGCATTATTGGAGCTTTTATTCTTATAAGAGGCTCCATTGGGAAAATAACCGTACCCTCTGGTATGGCGTATATTTCTCCGGTAAATTTAAAATTTTTAAGATAGTTGATAAAATCATCATCAAAAGCATTAAGTCCCTTTATGTACTCAATGTCGCTTTCGGAAAAATGCAGGTTTTCTATATATTCTATAACCTGCTGAAGGCCGGCCATTATAGCGTATCCGCTTTTTGAGGGATTTTCTCTGTAGAACACGTCAAAATCCGCCGTCTTTTTTTCCTGACTTGTTTTGTGATAGCCCTGCATCATTGTCATTTCATAAAAATCGGTAAGAAGTGTTAAGTCTTCTCTATACATTTTTTACTTCCTTTCAGGAACATTCTCCTTGTTATTTTTATGTTAAATCTCTTTAAAATTCATGTTATTAAAAACTTATTATACTACTTTCAAATTGCATGTTCAACTTAAAAATAAGACGAATTGGGTATTTAAAGTGAAAAAACAGCTTTGCATTTATAGGATTTATTGAGTTAAATATAAAAACAGCAATATGTTTGGTCAAATTTTCAAACTTTTTTGCCAAAGCAAGGCTCTTTCTTCAAGTTCCTTAACAAAAGAGTCCTTTCCATTGCAGTAGTCGTCTATGCTGTATGGAAACTTGAGAGACAGTTCTCTTTTTAACTGGGAATAAACCGCGGCATCTTTTGAGTGAGAAATTAAATAATATTTTAAAGCCAAGTGGCGGTTTATATCATGTTTATTTGAAAAGGAAAATATATGTATCTGATGAGTGCGCTCATCACCGCCTTTTCTTAAATACCTTCTGCCTTTTATGCCGAATTCTCCAAGGTATTCATAACCTATGTTCTCAAATTCATTTTTTAAGTTGTCAACATCGTTGATGCTGCGAACAACGGGCATTATATCTATTATAGGTTTTGCCGCCATGCCGGGAACCGATGTGCTGCCTATGTGGTGAATTTCAATCAGGTTTTCCTTAAGTATGTTTTTTATTTTTTCGGCTTCTTTTTCAAACATTTCCTTCCACAGCGGATTATACTCTGTTACAACTATATGTTGAGGCATAAAAATTCCCCTTTTCAAACGTAATTTTAAAATAAATCTATCATGGCAGGCTCATAATTTCAATATTCAAAAGCAATGGATTTTTTAACTAATTCCCTTTACAAAACGATTTTTATAATATATAATAACCACTGTTAAACACAATGACGGGGAGAGTAGAAACGGTCTAAAGCCAAAGCGAGTCGGGGTTGGTGAAAGCCCGAAGCCGTTAAGCCCTTTTGAAAATCACCCCTAAGTGGCTGGTGCGAAAGCATTTGCAATTAGTATCAGACGGAGTTTTCCACGTTACAGGAAAGGCGCTTTTTTAATGGCGCCATAAAGATAATGCTTTTTAAGCGTTAAATTCAGGTGGTACCGCGTATGTTCTTCGCCCTGTTACGGGCGAAGTTTTTTTATGCCGAAATACTGTTAAAATTAAAAATAAAGGGAAATATAAATTTAAACAGGAGGATTAAAAATGTACAGCAAGGTTTCAACAAATCTCAACTTTGTTGAGAGAGAAAAAGAAGTTCTTGAGTTTTGGAAAAAGAACGACATTTTTAAAAAGACATTTACCGAAAGGAAGGACGGCCCCAAATGGACATTTTATGACGGCCCGCCAACGGCTAACGGCAGACCTCATATAGGCCATGTTATAACAAGAAGCATTAAGGACATTATCCTTCGCTACCATGTTATGAAGGGCGAAAGCGTTTTCCGCAAAGCCGGCTGGGATACACACGGCCTTCCTGTTGAGCTTGAGGTTGAGAAAATGCTTGGCCTTGACGGAAAGCCTCAAATTGAGGAATACGGAGTTGAGCCGTTTATTAAAAAGTGCAAGGAAAGCGTTTGGAAATATCAGTCAGAGTGGACAGATATGTCAGACCGTCTTGGCTTCTGGGCCGATATGGAAAATCCATACGTAACATATCACAACACATATATTGAGTCTGAATGGTGGGCTCTTAAGAAAATTTGGGAAAAGGGACTTCTCTACAAAGGACATAAGATTGTGCCATACTGCCCTCGCTGTGGAACAGCCCTTTCAAGCCATGAGGTGGCTCAGGGTTATAAAGACGTTAAGGAAACATCGGCCATAGCTAAATTCAAGGTTAGGGGAGAGGACAACACATTTGTTCTTGCTTGGACAACAACACCGTGGACACTTCCTTCAAACGTTGGCCTTTGCATGAATCCCGACGAGGATTATGTTAGGATTAAATGCGGAGACGAAAATTATATACTTGCCGAGGCTCTTGTTGACAAAGTTGTTGGCGAGGATACTGAAAAAGAAGTTATTGAGAGAAAAAAAGGACACGAATATGTTGGCTTAAGATATGAGCCGTTATTTGACTTTATAGAGGATGATGACAACGGATTTAAGGTTGTGTGCGACAGTTACGTTACTCTTACAGACGGTACAGGCGTTGTTCACATAGCTACCGCCTTTGGTGAGGACGACTCAAGAGTTGGAAAAGCTAACGGACTTCCTTTCCGTCAGTATGTTGACACACAGGGAAACTTTACATCTGAGGTTAAGCCTTGGGCCGGAATGTTCGTGAAGGACGGAGACAAAGAAATACTTAAATACCTTAAAGAAACAGGAAGACTTTTTGCCGCTCTTCCTTTCGAGCACAGCTATCCTTTCTGCTGGAGATGCGACACGCCGCTTCTTTACTATGCAAGAGAAGAATGGTTTATAAAGATGACAGCTGTAAGAGACAATCTTGTAGCTAACAACAGGTCTGTAAACTGGTATCCTGACAACATAAAAGAAGGCCGTATGGGCAACTTTGTTGAAAATGTTATTGACTGGGGTCTTTCAAGGGAGAGATACTGGGGTACTCCGCTTCCTGTTTGGGAATGTGAGTGCGGACACAGGCATGTAATTGGAAGTATTGAGGAGTTAAAGAGCATGTCTGACGACTGCCCTGATGAAATAGAGCTTCACAAACCGTATATTGACAGAGTTCACATTAAATGCCCTAAGTGCGGCGGAAAAATGACAAGGGTGCCGGAGGTTATAGACTGCTGGTTCGATTCAGGAGCGATGCCTTTTGCTCAGTTCCATTATCCGTTTGAAAACAAAGAGGTATTTGAGTCAAGATTTCCAGCAGACTATATTACAGAAGCCATAGACCAGACCCGCGGTTGGTTCTATTCCCAGCTTGCCATATCAACTGTTCTTTTTGACAAGGCCGACTTTAAGAATTGTATAGTAATGGGCCATGTTCTTGACAAGAACGGAATTAAAATGAGCAAGCATAAAGGAAACGTTGTAAGCCCTTGGGACGTTCTTGATAATCAGGGAGCCGACGCCATAAGATGGTTCTTCTTTGTAAACAGCGCTCCTTGGCTTCCATGCAGGTTTGACATTGAACAGGTTAACGAGACGCAAAGAAAATTTTTGGGAACACTTTGGAACACATACGCTTTTTATGTGCTTTATGCCGAAATAGACCAGTTTAATCCTATGGAATATAAGCTTGAGTATGATAAGCTTCCGGCTATTGACAGGTGGATACTCTCAAGGCTTAATACTCTTGTTAAGCTTGTTGGGGAAAGCCTTGACGCCTATAAGATTACGGAGCCGGCAAGAGCCCTTAACTCTTTTGTTGACGAGCTTAGCAACTGGTATGTAAGAAGATGCCGCGAAAGATTCTGGGCCAAGGGAATGGAACAGGACAAGATAAACGCTTACATGACACTTTATACGGTGCTTGTAACATTAAGCAAAACAGCGGCGCCGTTTGTTCCGTTTATGATGGAGGAAATATATCAAAACCTTGTTGTCAACTTTGACAAAACAGCTCCTGAAAGCGTGCATCTTGCTTTCTTCCCTAAATATGACGAGTCTATGATTGACACAGAGCTTGAGAAGAATATGGAAACCGTTCTTGACATAGTTGTTAACGGAAGGGCTGCCAGAAACTCGGCCAACATAAAGAATCGTCAGCCAATAGGCCTTATGTATGTAAAATGTGCCGAAGAGCTTCCTAAGATGTATGTTGACATTATAGCCGACGAGCTTAATGTTAAAGAGGTTAAGTTTACAACAAGCACCGATGGCCTTACAGGATATAATATGAAGCCGCAGCTTAGAACCCTTGGACCTAAATATGGAAAACTTGTGCCTAAAATAAAGGAATATCTTGCCAATGCCGACGGAAGTGAGATTGTTCCTAAATTAAGAGCTGGAGAAACATTTAAGTTTAATATAGAAGGAACGGATATTGAGCTTGCTGAAAGCGATGTGCTTGTGGAGGTTGTTGAAAAGAGCGGTTTTGTAACGGAGTCCGACTCTAAGCTGGCTGTTGTTCTTGACACAAACCTTACTCCAGAGCTTATTGAGGAAGGCTTTGTTAGAGAGATTGTAAGCAAAGTCCAAACCATGAGAAAAGAGGCCGGCTTTGAGGTTGTTGACAGAATTAAGCTTGGCTGCTCTGGAAATGACAAAATAGCCGATGTTGTAGAAAAGAACATCGACACAATAATGAAGGACGTTTTGGCTTCCCAGTTTGCAAAGGGTGCCTTAAGCGGCTATCAGAAAGAATGGAATATAAACGGCGAGGACGTAACTCTTTCAGTTGAGAAAATGCAGTAAATTTTAATAATTATAAAGAGAATGTCGCAGAACTGGGACATTCTCTTTCTGCTTAGAAAAATTTGAAACAAAAAAGAGGTTATCACAAAATTCTTTATGGATTTTGAGATAGCCTCTTTTTTGTTTGGAGCAGTAAGTTTAATTTTTAAACTACAGAAATATTCAGTAATGCTAATATAAAAATGTTATATTTGAAAGGGTTTGCCAACAAAATGTATCTTTAAATGTTATTTGGTTTAATAGAATTTCTATTCTGACACGGTGTATTTTAAAATAAAATATTTTTTATAACACTATTTTTCCATGTTGGTTTTCAAATTCATCAATACACTTTTTTATTAGTATGTTAATTTGGCTGTTTGCTGAACGGCCTTCGTAATCGGCTACCACATGAAGTTTGTGGAGCACACTTTCATCAATTCTGATTGATAAACTTTTTATCGCCATATTTAACACTCCATTATAGATATATTATGTATTTATTTTAAACGCATAATGTGTTAATATGTTTTTATCGGATATAAAATATATCTAAAATATGTCTACTTGAGGATTTGCTTATGGGAGCCGATATAAATTATAGCTGTTGTTTTTTTGGCCATAGGGATACGGCAATGTTGGATGTATCAAAAAAGCTTAAATGCGAGATAGAAAAGTTAATTACAGAAAAAAACGTGAAAAAATTTTATTTTGGCGGATATGGTAATTTTGATAAGTTGGCGGCTTTAAACACAAAAGAATTAAAGGGTATATATAATAATTTGGAAATGATTTATATACCGGCGTATTTATCTGCGCTTAAAGCGCATAAAGATTATATACAAACTATGTTCGATTATACTTTATATCCTGATGGCCTTGAGTTTGTGCCAAAAAAATTTGCCATATTAAAAAGAAATGATTGGATTATTAATCAATGCAAATATGGTATTTTTTATATAACTCATGATTATGGAGGCGCATACAGGTCGTTTGAGAAAGCTAAAAGAGCAGGAATGAACATAATTAATTTGGCTGAATTTTAATTTAAATTTAATTTGCTTTAAAATTAATTTAAATGTGGTAGATTTTTATTTTTTATAAACCGCACTATTAATAGAGCTAATTGGTAAAGTGTATCTTAATATGTACAAACAGCTATTAAAATGCCGAAATTTGTTTTTTAATTAACAAAAAAATTGAACAATAGTTATATTTATTTTTTTTCAATAATAATGTATAATTTAATGTGTACTAAGTGTGTTCAAAACACACAAAGGAAAACTTTTCAAGGGGGAATTGTTTAATCATGAAAAAGAAAATTACAGTACCTGAAATTATGGCTACAAAAAACTCCGACAAGAAAGTATCTATGGTTGCTTGCTACGACTTTATGTCAGCAACACTTGTTAACTTAAGCAAAGTTGATATGATTCTTGTAGGCGATTCACTTGGAATGAATATGCTTGGCATGAAGGGAACAGTAGGCGTTACAGTGGACGATATGATTTATCATATTAAAAACGTTGTTAAAGGCGCCCCTGACACATTTGTAGTTGGAGATATGCCTTTTGGCGCTTACAATGGAAGCATTGACAAGGCTGTTGAGAATGCTACAAGGATTTTCGCTGAAGGCGGATGCGACTGCGTTAAGATGGAAGGCGGCATGAACACTGTTCCTTATATTGAGGCTGTTGTTAAAGCTGGTATCCCTGTTATGGGCCACATTGGTTTAACACCTCAGACATCAGCTATGATGGGCGGATTCAAGGTTCAGGGCAAGAGCCACGAGGCTGCACAGCACCTTGTTGATACAGCTAAAGCTGTAGAGGCTGCCGGAGCTTTCCTTATTAACCTTGAGGGTATTCCTGTTGGAGTTGCTAAAAAAATTACAGAAGAGCTTACAATACCTACAATGGGTATCGGCGCTGGAAAATACTGCGATTCACAGGACCTTGTATGGCCTGACATAATGGGAATCAACGACTGGATTCCTAAGTTCGCTAAAAAATACTGCGATTTAAGAACATACATTGTTAACGGACTTAACCAGTTTGCTGATGATGTAAACAGCGGAGCTTTCCCAACAGAGGAGTATTCTTACAACACTGTTGTTGAGGGCTTTGAGGTTGACAAAGACTGATATATAATTTCTTAATTTTAAAGACCGCTTTTATGCGGTCTTTATTTTATGCCGAAATTATTTTTGCGTTGGTATTTTCAAAAGTTTTGAATATGAAAATTTATTTATATTGTTTAAAAGTTATGCTTTTTAACATTTAAGATGGTATTTGAAGTATATTTTAAATATTTGTTGCAGTATCCAAATTATATTAGAAAATATATTATTACAAATTTTTATAATTGCGGGGTGTAGGTTTGTCAAACATATGTTACACTGACTGCAAATAATCCTTAAGTACCTGATAAGGCGTTTTCCAGCCTAATGGCCGCATGGG
>CAJFUS010000152.1 GCA_904420235.1 Candidatus Neoanaerotignum tabaqchaliae | reverse complement strand
TCAAATTCCTTAACAAGAACAGCCAGAGAGCTTATGGTTTCGCCGGTTTTAATCAGGTCGGCCTTTTCCAGATTAATGTCCATGAAAAAATAGCTTTCCTTAAGGCCGTCGATACCTTTTTTAACAATGTCCCTTAACAGCTTAACGGCGTCAGCCTTGCCTTTGTCGTCGTTTTTGCCTTTTCTGCCCAGCTTAACAAACTGGAAATTTCTTACGGCGGCGGACAGCTCCTCAATATCATTAAGACCGGCGCAGAATGAAAGAGTGTTTATGTCCTCATACAGCGCCGGAATATAGCTGGAGGGGCCATTTTCCGACAGGCATATTTCAACGGCTTTTTTAATACAATTTATATATTCCTTAATTTTAAAACGGCACGAGCTTTTGATGTACTCTCCCCATGGGGTTTGACCGAAATCACCGCTGAAGGCGTATTTTTCGACGCACTGGCTTAAATACTCGTTGGGGAAGGGCATGCTTTGAATAAACTGATATATGCCGAGCACTATGTTTTTAAGGCCCTCGTTTCCAGTGCCCTCGCTTAAAGCCTCAACCAAGTTAAGGAACCATTTGTTTTCGTCAAGGCCGTATTTTTCCTCAAAAAGCTCCTCAACAACGGCGTTTTTAATAAGGGCGCACTCCGTTTCGTCGGCCACCCTGAAGTCGGGGTCTATGTTAAGCTTTATATAGTTGTCCCGCACCACATGGGCGCAGAAGGAATGTATTGTTGTTATATAGGCCCTGTTTATGAGGGTAAGCTGGCGCAGTATGTGCTCGTCGCCTGTTTCGTCGGCCAGTTTTGTTAGGGCCGCCGATATTCTTTCCTTCATTTCCGCCGCCGCGGCGCTTGTGAACGTTACAACAAGAAGATTATCTATATCAACGGGATTTTCACTGTTTGTAACAATGCGCATAATTCTTTCAACAAGAACGGCCGTTTTTCCGCTTCCGGCCGCCGCCGATACAATTATGTCGGCATCCCTTGTTTTTATGGCCTTTTTCTGCTCCTCTGTCCAAACTGCTCCCATTTTAAATTTAAGCTCCTTCCGCCCGCTCCATGTTAGACAACTTTATTCTGCGGTTTATAGATATATATTCCGAAAAATATTTGACGAATATTTTAAAAGAATTATAGCAGAAGTTCTCTAAAAAGGCTATGGCGAATATATCGTTTTCACCTCCGCCAAACATATATTTAAGGGCGGCTTTTGAGAAAAAGGCCGGAAACTGCCTTGGAAACTCCATTCGGCACCTGTAAAAAAGCTCAAAAAGCCTTTTTTCGCCGTCGCTCATTTCATAGGAGTCGTAAAGACACACGCTTACAACATAAAAATCCAGCTTATCCCTTTTTTTAGCAAGCATCTGCACTGTGTGGTGCATGGCCATAATTTTAAAAAAACGCCGGCTCCGCTCCTGGTCCATAAACCGTATGTTCCTTTTAAGTATATTGCTTCTGCAAAACACTCCGCAAAAGCCCCTTTCGGCGTCAATAGCCGTAAATTCCGCCAAAAGAGCGTAAAATGAGGAGCAGAAGCTGTTTTGCAGTTTAAAGGCCTTGTCAACATAATCGTCCCTTATTTTGTCAATTTCCTCCGTAAACTGAAGTTTAACGTTAATGTCATTTAATAATGGCACCGCCATTTTAAACACCTCCGCTTAAATTTTATAACAAAGGCCGAGTCATCTCAAAACCATTCGTATACAAAATAATTGCAAAAAACGACGCGAGGCCTGTTTTTTTGTGACGGCAGTGTTATATTGAATTCGGTTTTAATTGGATTGAATAAATTTTTTTGTTAAGTAAAATAATAATTCTGCCGCAGACATTATATGGGGAGGTTTTTATATGAACAAGTTTATATCAGGTCTTGTTATGGGTTCGGCAATAGCGGCCGCGGGGTATACTTTCGCGGTTATGAGCAGTTCTGACAGACGCAGGGTTGTTAAAAAGGGCAAAAAGATGATTGATAAGGCCGAGGAGGCCATTGACGATTTAACTCACGATATGTGGTGATTCGGCGGTTTAAATTTTTTCATATGTTTTAGTGAATTTTTGCTGTGTCTGCGGTTATTTATGAATTTTTTATTAAATTTATGCTTTATTGTATTTTAAATGTTTAATACGCTGTAATTTTTAACCGCGATATGATAAAATAAAATTGATTAAGTTTGCAGATTAAGTTAATTGAGTTTATAAATCAGGTTTTTTAAGGGGGAGTATTTTATGAAGAAAAAAACCGCGGTTTTAATATCTTCCGTTTTGTGTTTGGCAATGAGCGTGCCGGCTATGGCGGCGGTTGAGTTTTCAGACAGCAACGACGTTCCATGGGAGGGCGCTAAAACATACATAAGCAGGGCGGCCGAGCTTGGCCTTATGGTTGGTCAGGAAAACAGCGACGGCACAAGCGTTTTCAGGGCAAAGGACCAGGTTACATACTGCGAAACAATGCAGCTTGCCTATAATCTGCTTAAGGAATGCGGCATAGCCGTGCCTTCGGAAAACGTTACCGAAAAATGGGACAGAGTTTTGGAGGGCTACAAAATACCTCAATGGGCAAGAGAGGCGGCGGCATACTGCCTTGAAAACGGACTTGTTGATGTTGACGATATAGGCGGCTTTATGGACTCAGCGGGCAAAAGCCTTAACGCCACAAGGCAGGACGTGGCCGTTATTTTCGGCAGGGCTTTGGCTTTTGTTTATGACGCCGACGACGCCAAAGAGGCCGATTTTAACGACGGTGATAAGCTGAATGAGGACACCGCCCAGTATGTTTATCTTATGGCCGACAAGGGCATACTTTTGGGTGACGAGAATTCCAACTTTAATCCGGATAAATACATAAACAGGGCCGAAATGGCCGTTATAGCCACAAAAACCTATAATGTGCTTAACGGCGATGACCCAAACAGCGGCGTTGAGGCGTCCGAGGAGCCGAGCGGACAAACCCAGAGCGGAACGCAGACCGGCGAAATTGCGGGAAGCCTTAACAACATAACAAAGGACAGCGTTGTTGTTGATTTAAGCGGCGGCGAAAGAAATGTTTATAAATTCGCATCGGGAGTTGTTATAAGGCTTAACGGAACGGAAGTCAGCCACACAACAATAATCGACATGCTTGACAACGGCGTATCCGTTGACGTTTCGGTTACACTTAACGACAATGGAGAGGCTCAGCTTATCGAGGCAGCCGGCGCCGAGAACGCCGTTTCGGGAGAGCTTAGGGATGTTGACGACGACTTTATTACGGTTAGAGCCGGAGGAAGCGACAGGGATTATTATTATAAAAACAGCACCGAGTTTTATTTTGAGGACGAGAAAGTAAATCTTCCCGGTTTTCAAGAAATTTTTGATGAATACGGCGACAACATAGTTGTGTCGGCCCAAATTGACGAGGACTATGACTTAGAGATTGTGGAGGCATATATGTCAACAGAGGGCGGCTCCATATACGGAAACATCAAAAACGTTACCGACGAAAGAGTTACAGTATATTTGGACGGCGATACAAGGGAGAACTATCAGTTTGACGGAACGCCTTACATACTTCTTGACGGCGAGAGCGTATCATTAAGCAAAATAGAAAGAACCGTGGAGGACGAGGATGTGGGCCTTTACGGAACCGTATACCTTAACAAGCAGAAGCAGGCCACAAAGCTGGATTTAGAGCTTGACGACAACACGGCAGGAACAATAGAAAACATAGACGAGTTCTTTATAACAATAAAAACAGAAGCCGGCGTTGAGAAAAAATACCCTTTAAGGGATGGAAGCATTGACGTAAGGTTCGGCAAAGACAGCTCAAAACACAGTCTTGACGACCTTGAAAACGTATACGCCAAAGGAAAAACAGAGGCCAAGGTTTACACCGACAGGGACGGCGAGGTTTATAAAATTACAGCCTATGTTGATTTTGACGACTATGACCTTTTAAGGGGAACATTAAACGATGTTACTACGTCGGACTTTACGGTTAAAAAGGAAACCATTGAATATGACGGTTCTACCCAGATAACCATTAACGGAGAGGAAATAGCGGCATACGATTTATATACGCTGTGCGAAAACGGCGTTACCCTTTACGCCGATGTTGTTAATGTTGACG
>CAJFUS010000151.1 GCA_904420235.1 Candidatus Neoanaerotignum tabaqchaliae | reverse complement strand
GTTTTTGACTTTTTATTAAACCGTTCATATATGCAATAAAAATCCGGCATTTTTATTTTGTAATTTTGATTCACATGTTTATAGTTGCTATTTGGGCTGTTATTGCAAAGAAACGATATTAGTAATTTATTTTATTATATAAATTATCCTCCGCATAACCACAGCCACACGGAGGATAATTGCTAATATTCTTTAGTTAAAATACTAAAGCCTCAATTTTAAAGTTTCAATCGTCACGCCTTCCGCCAAAAATAAGAATGAGTCTTAATAGCGACAAAATTGCAGTTAAAGCTGACGCCACATAAGTCAGCGCCGCTGCGCTTAATACCTTTCTTACAGGTCCAAGCTCACTATCTGATAATATTCCATACTGTCCCAACATTTTAATTGCCCTTGATGAGGCGTTAAACTCAACAGGCAAAGTAATTATTGAAAAAAGCACAGCCACAGCAAAAAGAATTATTCCCGCCTGTATAAGCATATATCCAAATGAGCCTCTTGTTGTGCCTATAATAATGCCTATAAAAAGAAGCGGCATTGCAAGCTGTGAGCTTAAGTTAGTAAGCGGAACAAGAGCACTCCTTAAACCAAGAGGAGCATAACCAACTTGGTGCTGAACGGCATGACCAGTTTCATGAGCTGCAACGCCTATGGCCGCCAATGATGTGCTTGAGTATACCGAATCTGACAATCTTAAAACCTTATGAGACGGGTCGTAATGGTCCGTAAGGTTTCCTGCTACTCTTTCTATTCTCACATCATATATTCCAGCTCTGTGCATAAGCTCCTGAGCCGCCTGAGCTCCTGTAAAGCCGCTCATGCTTCTTACCCTCGAGTATTTGGCAAAAGTGCTGCTTACCTTAGACTGAGCATATATAGTTAATATAATAGCCGGTATAAGTATATAAATGTACTGAAAGTTAAAATAAAACATGATAATCACTCCTGTTATTCAAGAATAGTTCCAATCTCAACTGTGTGACCCCTCATGTAAGCGCCTGTATCCATAATTTTTCCACCCTTAGCCTGAACAGAAAGAACTAAGATACTCCCCTTGGCGCATTTCACAACAAACCCTTTTTTATTAATATCGCATATCATACCATTTTCGCCATTATACTCTTTTTCAGAAGATTCGGCTTTCCATATTTTAAGAGTTTCGCCGTTAAAAAGCGTATAAGCTCCCATTTGAGGACATAACCCCCTTATAAGACATGAAACCTCAAAAGCGCTTTTATTCCAATTTATATGCGCCATTGAGCGGTCTATAAGGTGTGTATAAGTGGCTTTTGAGTCATCCTGCTTTTCACGCTTGGCCTTTCCGCTTTCAATGTCCGAAAGAGTGCTTTCCAAAAGAACAGCTCCTTCATTGGCAAGCTTAGTGCCAAGTGTGCCGTAAGTATCATTTGGCAATACATCAACTTCTTTTGTAGAAATTATATCCCCTGTGTCAAGACCCTTTTCCATATACATTATAGTTACGCCTGTTTTGCTTTTGCCGTCTATAACGGCCATCTGCATAGGCGATGCCCCTCTGTATTCCGGCAAAATGGAGCCATGAACATTTATTGAGCCGAATTTCGGCATATTAAGCACTTCCTCAGGAAGTATTTGTCCATAAGCGGCAACAACAAATATATCAGCGTTGTATTTTTTCAATTCATCAAAAAACTCCGGTTCTTTAGCGCTTAAAGGCTGAAGCACGTCTATATTATGTTCAAGGGCTATTTCTTTTATAATTGGAAAAACCATTTTTTTCCCTCTTCCCTTCGGCCTGTCTGGCTGAGTAACAACGGCAAGCACATTATGCTTTTTTATAAGCATTTCAAGGGACGGAACGGCAAATTCCGGTGTTCCCATAAAAATTACGTTCATATTATTGCTTTCCTCCATTTACAAGCACAGGCTCCTCAAGGGCTTTGTCTATATAAAGTATGCCGTCAAGATGGTCGGTTTCATGACAAAGGGCTATGGCCAAAAGTTCTCTTCCTTCCACAATAATTTCCTCGCCTTTTCTGTTAAGAGCCTTAACCTTAACATACTCCGGCCTTTCAACAGGCGCGCTGTATCCAGGTATGCTTAAGCAACCCTCATCGCAAACCTGAGAACCGCTGCTTTCAACTATCTCGGGATTTATAAGCTCTATAAGACCGGTTCCAACATCTATAACAACAATTCTTTTAAGTATTCCAACCTGAGGGGCAGCAAGGCCTACTCCGTTTGCGGCGTACATAGTTTCGGCCATATCGTCAAGAAGTGTTATAACGTTTGGCGTTATAGCCGCAACTGGCCTGCATTTTTTTCTTAAAATCTCGTCTGTGCTTATTCTGATTTTTCTTTTCGCCATTTTATTATGCCTCCAGATACATTATATTATATAAATATTAATCATAACGTTTTTGTCCTTATATTTAAGTCCGTATAAATTCATACAATCCCTAACAAAATTCATGAGCTTGTCTTTATTTCCGCATTTTAGAATAATTCTCTTTCTATAATCGTTTTTTAGTTTATATATATCTTCTTCAGATGGCCCCATAACAATTACATCACTGTCTTTAATGCTATTTTTTATTATATCATAAAACTGTGATACTTTAACGGATACTTTGTTCTCGTCTTTTCCTGCAAAAACGATTTTCACAACTGACGAAAATGGAGGGTAACCCATAATTTTTCTTGCTCTGCATTCAGAATAAAAAAATTCCTCATAATTTTGCTTGGCAGCTGCTGCAACAGCGTAATTATCCGGCTGATATGTTTGTATAACAACATCTCCGGCAGTGTTTCCCCTTCCGGCTCTTCCCGCCGCCTGTGTTATAAGGTCGAATGTTATCTCGCCGCCCATATATCCACCTGTGTTAAGCGATACGTCCGCGGCCATTATTCCTACAAGGGACACATTCTCAAAGTCATGGCCTTTGGCTATCATTTGAGTTCCTACAAGTATGTCAGCCTCTCCGTCGGAAAAGGCCTTCAAAATTTTCTCATACCCGCCCTTTTTTGAAGTTGTGTCAAAGTCCATTCTTAAAACATTTGCTGTTGGAAAAAGCCGTTTCAGCTCATATTCTATTTTTTGGGTTCCGGTACCGAAATATTTTATGTATTTTGAGCCGCATTCCGGACAAACCGTTGGAGCGTGAATTTTCTTTCCGCAATAGTGGCAGGTTAAATAATTGCCGTTAATATGATATTTATACGGCACCGAACAGTTTGAGCATGTCATAACATATCCGCATTTCCGGCATGACACAAAAGTTGAATAGCCTCTCCTGTTTAAAAACAGCATTATTTGACTTCTGTTTTTAAGAGCCGTTTCCATTTTATTATAAAGACTTCTGCTGAATATAGACCTGTTTCCGGCAGAAAGCTCAGCGCGCATGTCCACAATCTCAGTTTTGGGAAGGGTTCCGCCTCCGGCTCTTTTTGTAAGTCTTAAAATGTTGTAAATACCTTTCTTTGCCTTTAAAAAGCTCTCAACAGAAGGCGTTGCTGAACCAAGCAAAAGTTTTGCGCCGCATATTGAGCATCTTTTTTCCGCCACTTTAACGGCGTTATATCTAGGGGAACTGTCTGAACGATAAGAAAGCTCGTGTTCCTCGTCAACTATTATAATTCCTATATTCTTAAAAGGAATAAAAACGGCGCTTCTTGGACCTATAACAACGGATATTTTCCCCTCTAAGGCCATTTTCCAAACCTCATATCTCTCGCCCATGCTCATTTTGCTGTGAAAGGCCATAGCCTTATTTCCAAAACGTCTTTTAAACCGTCCTACTATAAGCGGCGTAAGTGATATTTCCGGCACAAGAACAACTGCCTGCTTGCCACGCTTTATAAATTCCTCTATAACCGAAAGATATACTTCTGTTTTACCGCTTCCCGTTATGCCATAAAGCAAATAGGGATTTTTGCTTTCTCCAAAAGCAATGCTCTGAAAAGC
>CAJFUS010000150.1 GCA_904420235.1 Candidatus Neoanaerotignum tabaqchaliae | reverse complement strand
TTCTTAAATATCAATTATTTTATACATAAACATAAAATATTCAAACAATTTAAAATTTAAATAAAAATTGAAATCTGTTTTTAAAAGAATATTTTACTATATGATTATACCATTATAATGTTAATCCCGTTAAAAGATTGTTAAAAGATAGATAAATACCTCATTTCACTACTTTTTAATACCCAACAAAGCTCTTAGGGTCAAAACATATTATTTTATAAATTTTTTTGTACAAAACAAACTAAAAACAGGCTTTTAATCTGTCTGCCAAAAATCCGCACAGTAAAATAAAAGCCTGTAAAAATAAAGTACAAAATTTAATTAAGAAAATAAATTTTTTTATGATAGAATTAAATATCTCTTTAAAGCGAAAATTTCTTAACTATTTTAAATATAAATCAATTATTTCCGCATACAGCAAAAGCCCAAAACTTGGGCTTTTAAAAATTATTATTCCTCATCATGCAAATGCTCTTCCATTTCAACCTCATTTATTTTATACAGAAGAGTCATAAGGCTGTCTGTAAGATGAACATTCTCAACAATAACATCTTCAGGCATGGCAAGGTCTACATGAGAAAAATTCCACATTCCCTTAACACCCCAGCTTGCCAAATCACTAGCCACTTTGCTGGCCTGCGACCTTGGCAATGTAAGTATAGCCACGTCAACCTTGTTATTTTTAACAAACTCCTCCATTTTATCAACGTCATATACCTCAACGCCTCTTATAGTCATTCCTATAAGCCTTGGGTTAACGTCAAAAACGGCCGTTATAACAAAGCCTCTTTTTTCGAAGTTCGTATAATTAACAAGGGCCTGTCCTATGTTTCCGCCGCCTACAACAATAAGGTTATAAACCTTATCAAGGCCAAGTATCTTTTTTATCTCGTTATAGAGGTACTCAACATTGTATCCATAACCCTGCTGTCCAAATCCTCCAAAATTGTTTAAGTCCTGCCTTATTTGGGAAGCGGTTATATTCATTTTTGTGCTTAACTCTTTTGATGAGATTCTTGTTATATCGCTTTCCAGCAAATCGCCCAAATATCTGTAATATCTGGGTAGTCTGTTTATAACCGCGCTGGAAATTTTTCTTTCGCTATTCATTCTAAAACCACCCCTTGACAAATAAAGTATAACACTCAAGTTATTTTATTGTCAATGTTTAGTCTTTCATTTAGGTCACATTTCTGTTATTATTATTTAAATATACCTTTATTCTTAATCAAAATCTAATAATTTTTAAAACCAAAACCGTTTCAAAAAAAGTTCATTAAAGCTAAAATATTAACTAAAAACAATTCAGCATTTAAAGAGGTAACAAATATGATATTTTCATGCAGCGGCGTGTCTAAAAGCTACGGCACCGACACAATACTTGAAAAAGTATCGTTTAATATAGACGACAAAGAAAAGGCGGCCATTGTAGGCGTAAACGGCGCCGGAAAAACAACGCTTTTTAAAATTATATCGGGCGAAATACCCAATGATGACGGAGAAATTTATCTGCGCAAAGACTCCTATCTTGGATACCTTAAGCAGAACGCTCAAACTGAAGGAACCGGAACAATATATAACGAAATGCTTTCCGTATTCCGCGGCTTAATTAAAATTGAGGACGACCTTAGGGAAATGGAAAAGGCCATGGCAGGCTTAAACGGTATTCGGCTTGATGAGCACATGAAAAAGTATTCGGACTTGCAGCACAAATTTGAGAGCCTTGACGGCTACAGCTATAAAAGCCGAATTAAGGGTGTGCTTAAGGGACTTGGCTTTAACGAGAATGACTATGAAAGGCCCATATCCTCACTTTCCGGCGGTCAAAAAACCCGCGTATATCTTGGAAGTTTGCTTTTGTCAAATCCGGACCTTCTGCTTTTGGACGAGCCCACAAACCACCTTGACATAGAATCCATAACATGGCTTGAGGAATTTCTCCGTTCATACCCAAAAGCAGTTATAATAATTTCTCACGACAGATATTTTCTTGACAAAATAGTTACAAAAACTATAGAAATTGAAAACGGAAAATCCCATGTATATGAAGGCAATTACTCATTCTATGCAAAAAACAAAGAGATAAACCGGCAAATAGAGCAAAGCCACTATATACAGCAGCAAAGGGAAATAAAACGTCAGGAAGATGTTATAGCCAAGCTGCGCTCCTTTAACAGGGAAAAATCCATAAAAAGGGCCGAGAGCCGACAAAAAATGCTGGACAAAATGGAAGTTGTTCAAAGGCCCGAAAATCTGCCCGAAAAAATGCGTTTAAGGCTTACGCCAAAAATAACCAGCGGCAACGATGTTCTGCACGCCGAAGGCCTCAGCAAATCTTTCCCCGACAAAAAGCTTTTCAGCAATGTTAACATAGACATAAAACGGGGAGACAAGACTGCCATAATAGGCCCTAACGGAACGGGCAAAAGCACAATTCTTAAGATTCTTTTGGGCAAAACAAACTGCGACGGCGGAGAGATACGTCTCGGAACCAACGTTCATATAGGCTATTACGACCAGGAACAACACAACTTTGACGAAAGCAAAACAATATTTCAGGAAATATCCGACGAGTACCCAAACATGACAAACGGAGAGATAAGAAGCGTTTTAGCGGCCTTTGTTTTTGAGGGCGACGACGTTTTTAAAACAATATCCTCTCTTTCTGGCGGAGAAAAAGGCCGACTGTCTCTTGCCAAAATAATGCTCTCAAAGGCAAATTTCCTTATACTTGACGAGCCTACAAACCACCTTGACATAAACTCTAAGGAAATACTTGAAAACGCCATAAACAGCTATGACGGCACAGTTCTTTATGTGTCCCACGACAGATACTTTATAAACAAAACGGCCACAAAAGTTCTTGAGCTTACACCTGACGGTATGAATCAGTATCTTGGCAACTATGATTATTATATAGAAAAGAAAACATTGGCAAAAAGAGAACAGGAGCTTTTTGGCGAATCTTCATTACCGGAAACCAACAATATTAAACAGGCGTCGCAAACAAAGCTTAACTATCAGGCCCAAAAGGAACAGCAGGCAAAAGAAAGGAAAATCAAAAACGCTATAAATAAGGTAGAAAGAGAAATTGAGGAAACCGAGAAAAAAATTGAAGACCTTAACAACAAGCTTTCACTTCCTGAAATAGCCACCGACGCCCAAAAGGCTCAGGAAATATATGAAGAAAAAACTTCCGCCGAGGAATATTTAAACTCTCTTTATGAAAAATGGGAAGGACTTCAAGAGTAAAATAATATATAGTAATTTTATTGCTATATTTTACTTATTTTTTGATTTATGGCGCTAAATATAATTTTAACGTTACACCGCTGGTATAAATTTTGTGATTATATCATAAAATTGGCCCCAGCGGTTTATTTATTTCAAGTTTTTGGATTAAAAATTATACATGAAACTTAGTATTTTGAATTGAAAGGCAGTTTTCTGTATGTTAAAATATTTTTGTGGTTTTAAGTTAACTCTAAACTAAGTAACGGCCTGACGTATTTTTACTACTGTAACTCCGGCCGTTATTTATATGAAAAGGAGATGTTATTGAATGAGTGAAATCTGCAAATGTGCCGAAGCTGAATCTGACGTTCTTAAAAAAGCCGGCATTGACACAGCCCTCCTTGAGCCTACACTTAAGGAATATGCTGATGTTAAAGGAAGCCTTATTACAATTTTGCAGCACGCGCAGGATTTATACGGCTACCTTCCAGTTGAGCTTTTAAATTATATAGCTCTAAGAACGGGCATTAAAGCCTCTAAAATACTTGGCGTTGCCACATTTTACGCCCAGTTCAGGCTTGAGCCCATAGGCAAATATCTTATAATGATATGCCAAGGCACTGCTTGTCATGTAAACGGCTCCGAGGCCGTTCAGGCCGCCATAGAAGACGAGCTTGGAATTAAAGACGGTCAAACAACCTCCGACGGTCTTTTTTCTATAAAAAGCGTCGCTTGTCTTGGCTGCTGTTCCCTTTCGCCGGTTATGATGATAAACGGCGAGGCATACGGCACATTGACACCCGATAAAGCACGAGCAATTATAAACGATATAAAAGCGAAGGAGGCTGACGGCAAATGAAACTTATAATTGGTAAAGGAAGCTGCGGTATAGCGGCGGGAGCCGATAAAGTGTCCGACGCCGCTTTAAACTATATATCGGAAAGAGGCCTTAATATATCCGTTGGCGTTACAGGCTGCATAGGTATGTGCTATCTTGAGCCTATTGTTGACGTTATAAACGACAGCGGTGTTAAAACCACATACGTTAAGGTTAACGAAAACTCCATTAAAGAAATTATAGACAGCGAGCTTAATGGCGCTGTGTGTGATAAATATGTTATACCTCAAAAAGATAAAGAGGGTCTTAATAGCCAAACAAGAATTGCTTTAAGAAACTGCGGAATAATCAATCCGGAGGATATAGACGAATACATAGCTAAAGGCGGCTACAAGGCCATTGAAAAATGTGTTAAAGAGCTTAAGCCGGAGCAGGTTATAGACATAATAAAGGTTTCCGGCCTTGCGGGCCGCGGCGGCGCGGGATTCCCAACATGGTTTAAATGGAACGCCGCAAGAAGCGCTCCAGGAGCAAAGAAGTACACAATATGCAATGCTGACGAGGGCGACCCAGGCGCATTTATGGACAGAGCCGTTATTGAGGGCGACCCAAACTCAGTTATTGAGGGAATGCTTATAGGCGCTTACGCTATGGGTTCCGACGAAGGAATAGTTTATGTCCGCGCCGAGTACCCCCTTGCCATTGTAAGACTTACAAACGCCATAAATCAGGCCCGCGAAAAAGGATTTTTGGGCAAAAATATTTTCGGTTCCGATTTCAGCTTTGATATAAGAATTAAAGCCGGCGCCGGCGCTTTTGTATGCGGTGAGGAAACGGCTCTTATAGCCTCCCTTGAAGGTGAAAGAGGAATGCCAAGGCTTAAACCTCCGTTCCCTGCTCAAAAGGGATATTGGCAGAAACCGTCCAATATAAACAATGTTGAGACTTACGCCAACGTGCCATGGATTATAGTAAACGGCGGTGAAAAATTCGCCGCTATGGGAACGCCAAACAGCAAAGGTACAAAGGTTTTCGCTCTTACAGGAAAAATTAAAAACGGCGGACTTGTTGAGATACCTATGGGCGCCAAAATAAGCGACGTAATTTACGGCGTAGGCGGCGGAATAAAAGAAGACAAAAAATTCAAAGCCGTTCAAATGGGCGGTCCTTCAGGCGGATGTATTCCTGCCGAACTTGTAGACAC
>CAJFUS010000149.1 GCA_904420235.1 Candidatus Neoanaerotignum tabaqchaliae | reverse complement strand
TTCCGCGTTGCTTTTAAATCAGCATAACTGTTAACAAAAAGCCGAGGGCTTTTGCCAAAAAGGAGGAATTGCTGTGGAAACACGTGTTGCCGTTATGGGTATTATTGTTGAGGACACAGGCTCCGTTGCGGAGCTTAACGCCATACTTCACGATTTTGGCGAGTACATAATAGGCCGCATGGGAATACCATACCGCAAAAGGGAAATAAACATAATAAGCATAGCCATTGACGCGCCACAGGACACAATATCGGCCCTTTCAGGGAAAATAGGCAAACTGCCGGGCGTAGCGGTTAAAACGGCCTACTCAAAGGTGATAAGCCATGAAGGCTGAGTTTATTGCCGTGGTAAACAAACTTGAAGAAGGCCGCAGCCTTGACAAAAAGGAATATAGGCTGCTTATTGAAAGCGCCTGCGATGAAACCTTTGATTTTATCAGGGAAAAGGCCATTAAAGTTAGGGGGAAAATTTACGGCCGCGGCGTTTACATCAGGGGGCTTATAGAAATAAGCAATATATGCAAAAACAACTGCCTGTACTGCGGCATAAGAAAGGACAACGGCCTGTGCCAAAGGTACCGCCTGTCTGATGAGGAGATACTTTTGTGCTGCAAGGAGGGATATGACCTTGGCTTCAGAACTTTTGTGCTTCAGGGCGGAGAGGACCCCTTTTTCACTGACGACAGGCTTTGCGGGATTATAGGCCAAATTAAAAGCCGTTTTTCAAACTGCGCCGTAACGCTGTCCCTTGGCGAAAGAAGCACCGAAAGCTATGAGCGGCTTTTTAAGGCCGGCGCCGACAGGTATCTTTTAAGGCACGAAACGGCCGACAAGAGCCATTATGAAAGACTTCACCCATCGGATATGTCTTTTGAGAACAGAATAAAATGTCTTTATGAGCTTAAAAGCATAGGCTATCAGGTGGGCTGCGGATTTATGGTTGGCTCGCCCTACCAAAACAGCGACACTTTGGCCGCCGATTTGAAGTTTATAGAAACCTTTGAGCCGGACATGTGCGGCATAGGCCCCTTTATACCCCACAGGGACACGCCCTTTGGCGAAATGCCGGCTGGAAGCGTATTTTTAACATGCTATCTGCTCTCAATAATACGTCTTATAAAGCCAAATATACTTCTTCCGGCCACAACGGCCCTAAGCACACTGGACAAAAACGGAAGAGAAAAGGGAATACTTTCGGGTGCCAATGTTGTTATGCCCAACCTTTCGCCGGAAAGCGTAAGGGGAAAATATGAGCTTTACAACGGCAAGGCCCACAGCGGCGCGGAATCGGCCCAACTTGTTAAAGAACTTTGCCGAAGCATGGAAAAAATAGGCCACAGCGTATTAACAGAAAGAGGAGATATTAAAAAATAATTTTATATTATCTGAAAGGGAAGATTTATCTGACCGAAAGAAAGGAATGATTTTTATGGCGGAATACAATCCCAAATCGCTTAAAGCAGAGGAATTTATTAACGATGAGGAAATAAGGGCTACTCTTGAGTATGCCGAGAAAAACAAAAATAATATAAGCCTTATAGACAGTATACTTGAAAAGGCAAGGCCCGTTAAAAATGGAAATCAAACGGTTTGCCGGGGACTTACCCACAGGGAGGCTTCCGTGCTGCTTTCCTGCGAGATACCGGAAAAAATAGAGGAAATGTATAAAATAGCCGAGGAAATAAAGCTGGCATTTTACGGCAACAGAATTGTTATGTTCGCGCCTTTATATCTTTCAAACTACTGTGTAAACGGCTGTCTTTATTGTCCCTATCATTTAAAAAATAAGCACATAGCGCGTAAAAAGCTCACTCAGGAGGAAGTGGCAAAGGAGGTTACGGCCCTTCAGGACATGGGCCACAAGCGTCTTGCCATAGAGGCCGGCGAGGACCCTGTTAATAATCCCATAGAATATATACTTGACTGTATAAAAACAATTTACAGCATTAATCATAAAAACGGCGCCATACGCCGTGTTAACGTAAACATAGCCGCCACAACGGTGGAAAACTATCGAAAGCTTAAGGAGGCCGGAATAGGGACGTACATACTTTTTCAAGAAACATACCATAAGGAAAGCTACCTTAAGCTTCACCCAACAGGCCCGAAGCATGATTACGACTATCACACGGAGGCCATGGACAGGGCTATGGAGGGCGGAATTGACGACGTGGGCCTTGGCGTATTATTCGGCCTTGAGCTTTATAAATATGAGTTCGCCGGCCTTATAATGCACGCTGAGCACTTGGAGGCCGTTCACGGTGTTGGACCGCACACCATAAGCGTGCCCAGGGTTAAAAAGGCCGATGACATAGACCCGACCCAGTTTGACAATTCCATATCCGATGAGATATTCGCTAAAATAATAGCCTGCATACGCCTTGCGGTGCCTTACACCGGAATGATTATATCTACAAGAGAGTCGGAAAAGGTTAGAGAAATGGCCTTAAAGCTTGGCATATCCCAAATAAGCGGGGCCTCAAGAACATCTGTGGGCGGGTATACGGAAAAGGAAAGACCTCACGACTCGGAGCAGTTTGACGTGTCCGACCAAAGAACTCTTGACGAGGTTGTTCAGTGGCTTATGGAAAACGGCCATATACCTTCATTCTGCACCGCCTGCTACCGAGAGGGCCGCACCGGCGACAGGTTTATGAGCCTTTGCAAAAGTGGGCAGATTTTGAACTGCTGTCACCCTAACGCTCTTATGACGTTGGCTGAGTATCTTGTTGACTATGCCTCTGAGGGGACGAAGAAAACCGGCTTTCAGCTTATAAAAAATGAGCTGGAGAAAATACCCAATCCGAAAGTTAAGGATATAGCCGAAAGGAATATCGAGGACATTAAAAGCTCTAACCGCAGGGATTTCAGATTCTAACCAACAGAGTAAGTCCGAAGGACTTACTCCTAAAATCAGCGGATGTATATCCGCTGATTTTAGGAGCCGGTGTTAACCGGCGTTGGTTATGAGGAAAGACGCGGAGCGGATTGACGAATATACAAAAACCGGAATGCACATTAAAAATCAAGGGCGGTATCCGCTGATTTTAGGAGCCGGTGTTAGCCGGCGTTGGTTATGAGTCAAAACGCGTAGCGGATTGACGAATATACAAAAACCGGAATGCACATTAAAAATCAGGGGCGGTATCCGCTGAT
>CAJFUS010000148.1 GCA_904420235.1 Candidatus Neoanaerotignum tabaqchaliae | reverse complement strand
ATAGAAATTTATAAGACATCCGTCTGTTATTATTTTTCTCTCGTCTTCCGTAAGAGCTCCAAGCTTAATTGTAAATTCCTTAAGTCCGCCGTCTTTAACCACATAAGCTGGCATTTGAGAAGCTCCCTCCTGAACAGCCTTTTTTATTTGCGGAACAAAAATGTAATCGCCGTTCTCAAAAGGAATCTCGCCGTCTATTATAAATGGCACCATTCCCCAGTTTATAAGGTTTGAACGATATCTTTTTGTGGCATACTCATTGGCTATGTTAGCCCAGCCGCCAAGTACCTTTTGACAGCTGGCCGCCTGTTCCCTTGCGGAGCCGTCTCCCGGTTTAACAGCATATATTGTGCTTCCAACGCCTGTTGCATCAGGGTTGAAATTGCTGAATTTTGTTTTAATAGCGTCATATACAGCCTTAATCTCAGGGAGAGCCTGAACAGGATCTTTTCCTTCTTCCCTTGCCTTTTCCGCCTTTTGAACCTCTTTAGCCTTTCCAACATAGGCGGGGTCTTTTCTTGAGAGGGCAAACTCCGCCAACTTAAGAGGATTTGAGCGGAAAGACGATGTTTCGCCTGAAGGTATAAGCTCGTCCGTTGTTGTAACAGGGTCAGTTATATAAGAAACTACTTTTAAAATAAAGTCGTCCGTAAGGGCGCACATTTTTGGCCAGTCCGTTATGTTTGGTCCAAATCTAAGGTCAACTGATTTATCTGGCTTTCCATAGCCAAAGTAGCATCTGTTTTCATAAACTGTTTTATCAAAGAAATACTGTGGCTTCGTAACCTCAAAGTCAGCCTCGCTGGCAGCCGTTAAAACTCCTTTGTTAACTGCTGTGGCTGCTATGCTTCTAGCGTCCATAAGGGCTACCGTAGCTATTTGTCCGTTTGTTATTTTTGAGCCTTCTCTATTAGGGAAGTTTCTTGTGGAGTGCCTTATGCTTAAGCAGTTGTTGGCAGGCACGTCTCCGGCGCCGAAGCAAGGTCCGCAGAAAGCCGAGCGCACAGTGGCTCCCGAAACCATAATATCGGCTATGGCGCCGTTATTTACAAGGCCCAAAAATACGGGCTGGCTTGCCGGATAAACGCTTAAGGCGAACTCTCCCGAACCTATTGAATGACCTTTTATAATATCCCTTGCGGCGCATATATTCTCGTATGTCCCTCCGGCACAGCCCGCTATAACTCCCTGTTCAACAACAAGTTTGCCGTTTATAATTTTATCCCTTAAAGAAACTTTAACGGCGTCGCTTTCAAGCTGCTCGGCGCAGTTTTTCTCAATCTCATACAAAATATCATCAAGATTTGAATTAAGCTCGTCAATAGTAAACACATTGCTTGGGTGCATAGGCATGGCTATCATAGGCTTAATTTCGGACATATCTATATAAATCATGCCGTTATAATATGCTGTCTCTCCCGGCGCCTGATATTTAAAGTCTCCGCTTCTTCCATGTATGTCATACCACTCTTTAACATTGTCATCTGTAATCCACACAGAAGAAAGACAAGTTGTTTCCGTAGTCATAACATCTATGCCGTTTCTGTAATCTGCCGTAAGATTGGCTATTCCGTCGCCTACAAACTCCATAACCTTGTTTTTAACATATCCGTTTTTAAATACAGCCCCTATAATGGCAAGGGCTATATCCTGAGGGCCGACATAAGGAGCCGGTTTGCCCGTAAGATAAACAGCTACAACCTCCGGCATATCTATGTCGTAGGTTTTATTAAGAAGCTGTTTAACAAGCTCCGGACCACCTTCGCCTATGGCCATTGTTCCAAGAGCCCCGTATCTTGTGTGGCTGTCGGAACCAAGTATCATTTTTCCCGCGCCGCTCATCATCTCGCGCATATATTGATGTATAACAGCCTGATGTGCCGGAACGTAAATTCCGCCGTATCTTTTAGCACAGCTAAGTCCGAAAAGGTGGTCGTCCTCGTTTATAGTTCCGCCAACGGCGCAAAGAGAGTTATGACAGTTTGTAAGAACATATGGAATAGGGAACTCCTCAAGGCCGCTGGCTCTGGCTGTTTGAACTATGCCAACGTATGTTATGTCATGGCTTGCCATAGCGTCGAATTTTATTTTAAGCTTTTTATCGTTTCCAGAAACATTGTGGGAAGTAAGTATTGAGTAGGCCATGGTATTTTTAGCAGCTTCCTCTTTTGTTGTTTCCCTGCCGTAAACGGATTTTATCTTACTTAAAGCCTCTCCGTTATCTTCCACAATGTCCTTTCCATTTAAAAGATAAACTCCAGTGTCGTAAAGTTTCATCAAAAACCCTCCATTTCATTAAAATATTTCCTGCAAAAATTTTAAAATGCCCTTAAAAAACATTTTTTATATAATTCCCGTAAGCCATATAACAAAAGGCATTGTAAAAAGGCATAAAACCGTTGATACCATACACCCTGCCGAGGCGTAATCACCGTCGGCGCCGCTTATATTGGCCAATATAGGAAGCGTCATTCCGGCTGGCGTTGCAAAAAGCACCACATACATTGTAAGTATATCGCCTGAAAGAGCTCCTATTTTGGAGACCGCTATATAAGCCATAACAGGGAAAATAATCAATTTAAAAGGCGCCGTTAAAAATACCCTCATGTTGGCCGAAACTTTTTTAATTCCCATTCGTCCAAGATTCATGCCTATGTAAATGCTGGCAAAATATTTACTTGTGCCTCCCACGTCCTTAACAGTGTCCCACAAAACAAAGCCGTCAAAATCAAAGTCAAGAAGCACTATTACAAAACCTATTATAACTGAAATTGTAAGAGGAGTAACTATTTTTTTAATGTCAATTTTTTTGCCGCCATTTTCGCTTTTTATAAGCAAGGGACCAAAAACCCAATATAATGTAGACTCTATAAGCGAGAATGAGGCTGCCGCTATTCCAGCACTTGTGGGAAACATTGAAACTATAAGTGGTATGCCTATAAAGCCTGAGTTTCCAAAACAGCACAAAAGAGCGTGCATACTCCTTTGTGGCTCCTTTAATCCGGAAAATATGGCAACAAACTTGCTTATGGCTATAACAACAATATATGCCGCTACCGAGCACACAAAAAATCGCCACGACGAAAAAAGTTCCTCTCTTGATATAGAGCCTATTACCGTAATAAGCATACATGGAAGTATAAGCTTTGACATTATGGCCGAAAGGCTGTCTATAAGTCTGTCATCAAAAAGTTTTATTTTCTGCTCAAAAAAGCCTATAACCATAAGAGAGGCTATAATCTCCATTTGGCCTATAAGCACAATAACATTGTTGTTCAATCGGCCATTCCCCCAAAAACTAAATTAAAAAAACGATATTATGTAAAATACCAGCGGCATTGTTACAAGGCTTGCCGCCGTTGTTATTAATATGGAACCAGACGCGTAATCCGGAGCGGCGTTATATTCCTTTGAAAGTATAGTTATAATAAGCATTGACGGGAGCATGGAAAATATTGTAACGGCAGTAACCATGTCTGCGTCCACGCCAATAAACTTAAAAATAAAAAAAACACACAGCGGCGCTATGATAAGCTTAACCGGTATAGTTAAAAAAACCTTTATGTCTTTGAACACTTTTTTAAACCCTGTAAAGCCTATATCGGCACCTATATAAATAAGCCCGATATACTTCTGCGTTCCGCCTATGCCCGTAAGAGTATCCCAAACTATATTTTGCGGCCGTATGCTGAACAAAATAAATAAAAGCCCTATAACAAGGCCAATAGTCATTGGCGTAACCATTCTTCTAAGGTCAATTTTTCCGCTTCCGCTGGCGCTGGACACTATCATAAGACCAACCGTCCACGTTACTATGGTTTCAACTATAAGGAACACGGCTATATATATTCCCGATTTTTCCGGAAAAACCGCCATAATAATAGGATAACCTATTAATGCGCTGTTAACAAAAGAGCACGAGCACACATGGGCGTTTATCTCCGGACGCTTAAGGCCGGCTATTTTCCCCGTAATAAAGCTTATGGCTATGTGTATCGCGTACATTCCAAGCACAACAAGAGCAAATGGCCAAGCTGATACAAACTCACTCAGGCTTCCGCTTGAGGCCGTTACCGTAAGCACAAGCAGAGGAACAAGCACCTTCATTATTATTTTGGACATAGACTGTATCATAGTTTCAGTTATAAAGCCTATTCTTTGGGCTATAAACCCCACTGCCAGTGCCGTAGCAAAAAATCCTACCTGTGTAAGCACAATGCTGAACAAATCCATAAGCCATGCCCCCTGTAAGCTTTAATATCAAAAGAGTTCTTCCCATATTTATTATATATGGGAAGAAGCTCTTTTAAAAACATAAATTAAATTTGAGCCTTTAACACTTCCTTAGCCTTGGCAAGGGCCTCGTCTATTTTAGATGCGTCTTTTCCGCCGGCCTGAGCCATTGACGGCTTTCCGCCGCCACCACCGCCGCATACGGCTGCGGCAGCCTTTATTATATTTCCGGCGTGAGCGCCTTTTTTAACCGCCGCATCTGTTGCCATGGCAACAAGCGCAGCTTTTCCGCCTGTTTCAGCCGCTAAAACTATAACTGCATTTTCAAGCCTGTTTTTAAGTTCATCGCCCATTGTTTTAAGTCCGTTAACGTCGGCTCCGTCAATTTTAGCGAACACAGCTTTAACACCGTTTATCTCCTCGCAGGTTTTTATAATTTCCTCAACGGCTCCTCCCGCAAGTTTTGATTTAAGCCTTCCAACCTCTTTTGAAAGTTCCTTCTGCTCCTTAACAACATCCGAGAGTCTTTTAAGCATGTTGTCCGGTGTTGTTTTAAGCACAGAGCAAACGTCCTTAAGCTGTGTTTCCTGAGCCTGATAGTGCTTAAGAGCGCCTTCTCCCGTAAGAGCCTCTATACGTCTTACACCGGCGGCTATGCCGTTTTCGGATATAATCTTAAATGAGCCTATCTGGGCTGTGTTTTTAAGATGAGCGCCGCCGCAAAGCTCAACGCTGTATCCGCCCATGTTTACAACACGCACAATCTGGCCATATTTCTCGCCAAAAAGAGCCATAGCGCCCTCTTTTCTTGCCTCGTCAAGGGTTTTCTGTGATATGTTTATATCAATGGCCTCGAAAATTTTCTCGTTAACAATATCCTCAACCTTTTTAATTTCCTCCGGCGTCATAGCTTGGAAATGAGTAAAGTCAAAACGGAGCCTATCGGCCGAAACATAAGAACCGGCCTGCTCAACATGGGTTCCAAGAACATCTCTGAGAGCCTTTTGAAGAAGGTGCGTGGCTGAGTGATTTCTTGATATGGACATTCTGTTTTTAGAGTCAATTTTAGCCTCAGCCTTTTCACCAACTGATATTGTTCCGTCAACAACAGTTCCTATATGGGCAATTTTTCCACCCACAACGTGTATTGTGTCTGTAACCTCAACTGTTCCCATATCTGTTTTTATAACGCCAATATCGCCTACCTGTCCGCCCATTTCTCCATAAAACGGAGTAACATCAAGGAATACAGCCACATCGCTGCCAACTGAAGCGCTGTTTGCCACTTTATTATCAGCAACAAGGGCCACAACTTTTGCGTCCTCTATAACGGATTTCGTATATCCGTCAAACTCGGTTTTAAGCGCCGGGTCAAGCTGATTATAAACTGTCTCGGCAGCTCCCATATAGTTTGTAACGGCTCTGGCGGCTCTGGCTCTTTCCTTCTGCTCCTTCATTTCTGCGGCAAAGGCGTCTTTATCAAGAGTAAAGCCCTCTTCCTCAAGTATTTCCTCTGTAAGCTCAATTGGGAAACCGTAAGTGTCATAAAGTCTGAAGCTCTTGTCAGCTCCCATAACTTTAATGTCCTTAGCTTTCATCTCCTCAATGTCGCTTCTTAAAATTTCCATTCCTTTGTCAAGGGTTTTATAGAAGCTGTTTTCCTCAACGGTAAGCACTTTTTTAATATAGTCCTTTTTCTCTTTAAGTTCCGGATAAGCGTCCCCTGACGTGGCTATAACAACCTCGCAAAGGTCGGCCAGGAACTCTTTTTCAATTCCAAGTCTTTTTCCGTGACGGGCCGCGCGTCTTAAAAGTCTTCTTAAAACATAGCCTCTTCCCTCATTTGACGGAAGAACGCCGTCGGCTGTCATAAATGTAACGGAACGTATATGGTCAACTATAACCCTTACGCTCTCATCTGTTTTGTGGTCAACCATATACTCAACACCGGCTATGTTGCAAACGGCGTCCCTAAGCGCCTTTAACGTGTCAACGTCAAATATAGAATCAACGCCCTGCATTATTGTGGCCATTCTCTCAAGGCCCATGCCTGTGTCTATGTTCTTTTTCTCCAGCTCTGTGTATGTGCCGTCCTCATGGGCGTCAAACTGAGTGAAAACAAGGTTCCAGAACTCCATATATCTGTCACAGTCGCAGCCAACAGTGCAGCCTGGCTTTCCACAGCCATATTCCGGTCCTCTGTCATAATATATTTCAGAGCATGGTCCACAGGGGCCTGTTCCATGCTCCCAGAAATTATCCTCTTTGCCCATATAGAAAATTCTATCCTTTGGAAGGCCTACTTTTTCGTGCCATATTTTAGCGGCCTCGTCATCATCCTGATAAACGGTTACATAAAGCTTATCCTCAGGTATCTCAAGAACCTTTGTTACAAATTCCCAGCTCCATGGTATAATCTCGTTTTTAAAATAATCACCAAAAGAGAAATCTCCCAGCATTTCAAAAAATGTTCCATGGCGGGCTGTTTTTCCAACATTCTCAATGTCGCCGGTTCTTATACATTTTTGGCATGTGGTAACTCTTTTTCTTGGCGGAACCTCCTGTCCAGTAAAGAAAGGCTTTAAAGGGGCCATTCCCGAGTTTATAAGAAGAAGGCTGTTGTCGTTATGAGGCACAAGCGACGCCGACGGCAATCTTAAATGGTCTTTGCTCTCGAAAAACGAAAGGAACTTCTCCCTTATCTCGTTTACACCCAATGGTTTCATAATAAAATTTCCTCCTCAAAATAAAATTATTTTTGAATACAAAAAAGCCCCGTCCACACATTAGGGACGAAGGCTCGCGGTACCACCCTATTTATGCCTTTTAAATTAAAAGACATCTCTCTTTTTCCCGTAACGAGGGCAACGTTTCGGACTTATCACCCGAAAGGCTCCGGGACGGCTTCAAAAACATACGCTCTTAGCGGGCTTGCAGCCACGGCCCGCCTCTCTGAAAAGGCTTTTTGTTTTTTACTTTTTCCCTTCACAGCTTTTACATATTTAGTAATTATATTTTATTAAACTTCTGTTGTCAACAATTAAATCCGGTTAAAAATCCCATTGAAAAAAGTAAAATTAATCCATTGTAATAAAATCTTAACATAAAAACCATATTCTTATTCGTAAATTCTGTTGTTATAGTGGTTAAAAACCTGTATAATAAAAACAAAAACTTAAATAATGATTGGAGGTTTTTATATGTTACAGATAAAAAAACGCGTTATGTGCATAATTTCAGCCGTTTCATTATGCGCCTCCGCGTTTCCATACACCGCTTTGGCTAACGATTACTTTGTAATAAACACAATCGCCGGAGAAGGCGGAAGCGTATCGCCTAAATACAGCACCGAAGTGCCTTATGGCGAGTCTCTTACGGTAACAATGACTCCCGACTTTAACTATGAGGTTTCCGACGTAATTATAGACGGCAAAAGCGTTGGAGATGTTGACAGCTATACATTTCAGTTTATAACAAGCGACCATACCCTTAAAGCGGAGTTTGAGAAAACAAAAAAATACACCAGTTCAAACAGTTCCGGCTCATCAACAACACAGCAAACCCCAACGGTTACAACACCTACTGTTGACAGCAATAAAATATTCCATATAATAACGTCAACAACTGGCCGCGGCAAAATTGACCCTGCCGGAAACGCCAGTGTTAACGGCGGAGGAAGCGTTACATTCAACATAGTGCCTGAAACCGGCTATGAAATATCAGAGGTATACATAGATGATGTATATGTTGGAAAAATAAGCTCATACACTTTCAGCAATGTGGCCAAAGACCATACATTGTCCGCAAGGTTTGTTAAGTCCTCCGGCGATGGTAGCTCCAGCTCGTCATCCGGTTCATCAAGCGGTTCTTCATCCCAAAGCATGTCAATTCCTGAGTTTAGCTTCAATGTTGACAATGTGGAAAACCCATACACCGACATAACCTCGTCCGACTCATATTATAGAAGCGCTCTTAATCTTTATAAAAACGATGTTCTTCTTGGAACGCTTCAAAACCAGTTCTCACCGTCCGAGCCGCTTACAAGGGATGTAGCTGCAAGGGCATTTTGGAGAATGGAAAGAATAGTTTCAGCCAAATTCTCAAATCCATACAGCGACGTTTCTGAGTCAAACGCCTACAGAGACATGATAAGCTGGTCCTATCACATGGGAATAATATCGCCCGCTTCTGAAGGAGTTTTCAACCCTTCCGGAAGCATAACAAGAGAACAACTTTGCCAGATGATTTATAACTACGCCGTTTATAAAGGCATAGCTTCCGGCGGAACATTGAACACAAATCTCAATTTCAGCGATGCTGACCAAATTTCCTCCGACTGCAGAAGCGGAGTTGTGTACTGCACAGTAAACAAAATTATAGGCTCAACCGGAACTCTTAATCCTAAGGGAGTTGTTTCAAGAGGAGAGGCCGCTCAAATATTAAACAACGCCATGATTTTCACAAGACAGGCCGCCGGAGAACCGGCTTAAAAAATAAAACTAAAAATAAAACAGGCCGCGGAATTTACCGCGGCTTTTAAAATTAAAAAGGACTGATAAAATGGAGCCGGTGTTCTTAATAAACATTGACAAAAATTCTGATATACCCATATACCGTCAGATAGGAGACGCTATATTCCGTCTTATAGAGGACGGCACTCTTAAGCCAAACTATCGTCTGCCGCCCATACGCAAAACTGCCGAGGCCCTTGGAGTGAACACTGTTACAATAGTTTCAGCATATAAATACCTTGAAAACAAAAAGGCCGTCTATTCCCATGTGGGAAGCGGTACATTTGTTTCCCCTATACTGCTTGACGAAATACCAAAGCCCGTTGAAAAAGAAAACGTTTTTCAAAATCGGGAAAACGAGCACTATAAAAATGCCAGTGGATTTATAAATTTTGCCGACTCGTCGCTGCCTCAAAAACTTTTCCCAACAGAAGAGTTTAAAACCTCCCTAAATGAGCTTCTTGACAGAGAGGGCGGCGGCGCTTTTTATACCGTAGACAGTCAGGGATACATGCCTCTTAGAGAAAAAATCTGTTCATATCTTACAGACTATGGCATAAACACTTATCCCGAGAACATACAAATACTTTCCGGCGCTCAGCAGGGAATCGACATAGTTTCAAAAGCAATGGTAAGCTACGGTGACGTTGTTCTTGCGGAGAACCCCACATTTTACGGCGCCGCCGGAGCCTTTATATCAAGAGGCTGCCGGATAGTTGAAATACCATTAGAGGACAACGGCCCGGACATATCTGCCATAGAAAACATGGCGAAGCTTTATAAGCCAAAGTTTTTCTACTCAATGGCCTATTTTCAAACTCCGACAGGAATATCCTGCTCTCTTAACAAAAAAAGGCGTATTCTTGAGTTAGCTGACAAATATGGCTTTTATATAATAGAAGACGACAACCTTTATGATTTTAACTACACAAGAGCCGCCATAGTTCCCTATAAGGCTTTGGACTACCACAACAGGGTTATATATATAAAAAGCTTCTCTAAAATACTTATGCCAGGCCTTAGGATAGGCTTTGCTGTTTTACCCAACAAAATAACACAAAGCATAACAAACGCCAAATACACAACAGATATATCCACATCAGGACTTTTGCAGAAGGCCCTTGACATATACCTTTCAAAAAATCTATACAAAGAGCACATTGAAAAGCTGCGTCTCTACGGAAGGGAACAATATAAAGCGGCTGTAAAATACTGTGACAGACACCTTAAAGACCTGTGCAGGTATATAAAGCCCTATGGCGGCATAAGCCTTTGGATTGATACGGGAATTGAAGATTTTAAAAGGCTTTCCCAGTCTCTTGCGCAAAAAAACGTAATAGTTTCACCAGGAAGCAAATTTTTAATAGACGGCTCAAAAACCGGATACATAAGGCTGTGCTTTACTGCCGTAACACCGGCCAAAATGGAAAGCGGCATAAGACGTATTGCCGAATGTGTGGACAGTATTTTATAATGCTTTACACATCGTCTTTTAAAATGTAAAATATATTTATTGCGCCTTATATTTTTAAAAATAACCGAAAGGAAGATACAAATGGAAGTAAGAACAAGATTTGCCCCAAGTCCAACAGGCTATATGCACATAGGCAACCTTAGAACGGCTTTATATGAATATCTTATAGCCAAATCCAAGGGCGGAAAATTTATACTCAGAATAGAGGACACCGACCAGGAAAGATATGTTGAGGGTGCTGTTGACATTATATACAACACCCTTAAAGTTACCGGCCTTGAGCATGACGAGGGACCGGACAAGGACGGCGGATATGGACCATATATCCAAAGCGAAAGAATGAAGCTTGGAATATATATGAAATACGCCCTTGAACTGGTTGAAAAAGGCGAGGCATACTACTGCTTCTGCACAAAGGAAAGACTTGACAGCCTTAAGGAAAGCAACGCAGAGGGCGACGCTTTCGCAAAATACGACCGGCACTGCCTTTCGCTTACAAAAGAGGAAATAGACGAAAACCTTAAAAGCGGAAAGCCTTTTGTTATACGTCAAAAAATGCCTCAGGAAGGCACAACAACATTTAACGATGTTGTTTACGGAAGCATAACCGTTGACAACAGCGAGCTTGACGACCAAATTTTAATAAAGTCCGATGGAATGCCAACATATAACTTTGCCAATGTTGTTGACGACCATCTTATGAACATTACCCACGTTGTAAGGGGAAGCGAATATCTTTCTTCCACACCTAAATATAATCTGCTTTACAAAGCTTTTGGCTGGGACGCACCTGAATATGTTCATCTTCCGCCGGTTATGAAAGACGCCCACAACAAGCTTTCAAAACGCAACGGCGACGCCTCATTCGGCGATTTGGTTGACAAAGGCTATATTCCTGAAGCTATAGTTAACTATATAGCCCTTCTTGGCTGGAGTCCTTCCGACAACACAGAGATATTTACCCTTGAGGAGCTTAAACAAAAATTCGATATATCAGGCTTAAGCAAATCACCAGCTATATTTGACACAGCAAAGCTTACATGGATGAACGGCGAGTATATTAAAAATATGGAGCAGGAAAAATATTTGTCCCTTGTTGTGCCGCGCCTCGAGAAAGTAATTAAAAACAAGTCTCTTGACCTTAAAAAAATAGCCCTTCTCCTTCAAAAAAGGCTTGAGACCCTTAACGACATACCGACTCTTGTTGACTTTTTTGACAGTCTGCCTGAATATGAAACAAGTCTTTACGTTCACAAAAAAATGAAAACCACCGAGGAAATAGCCCTTTCAAGCCTTAAAGCGGCGGTTCCGGTTATAGAAGGCATAGATAAATGGGAAGAAAGCGTTATACACGACGCCCTTATTAATCTTGTAACCGAGCTGGGAATTAAAAACGGACAGCTTTTGTGGCCCATAAGAACGGCCCTTTCAGGAAAGCCAACATCTCCCGGAGGAGCAATAGAGCTTGCGGACATACTGGGAAAAGAAGAAACATTAAAAAGAATAGAAGAAGGCATAAAGCTTCTTGAGGCTTAAGGAGTAAAAAGAAGGCCACAGCAAAAACAGAAGAGTTTTAAACTCACCTGTTTTGCCGGCCTTCTTAATTTTTATATAAAACCGACGCGGTTATTTACACTTTTATTATTTTTTACAGCGGTTATAAACATGTTTTTTGATTTATTCACACTGTTAAAGTTTATAAACGCGACTTAACTCGCAATATAGTTTTTGTTGATAAAACCTCTCCTTAATCCTTGCATCCGCTTTCCCCTTAATCAAAATCGCAGTTTCCCAATTTTATATCACACTTATAACAAAGCTAATTTGTATATGTAACGTTTATATTTGTAACAGTTATTTAAACTGTGATATACTTTATATAAATTTTCAAAAATAACCGGAAATCTCTAATTTTGAGGGAGTTGACTGAAATGGAAATTGAGGATATTTTCCCCATGTGGGACAAGCTGAGCGCCGATGAAAAGACATTGCTTAAAAGCCATGCTTTGTTGCGCCAAGCAAAAAAAGGAGACATACTTCACAGTGGTTCTGCCGACTGTGTTGGTCTTTTTGTTATACAAACCGGAATGCTGAGAGCCTACATAAACTCCTCGGAAGGTCGTGAGGTTACTCTTTACCGGCTTTTTGAAGGCGACATCTGCCTTTTTTCAGCTTCATGCGTACTTTCAAGCGTATCCCTTGATATATTTATTCAGGCGGAAAAGGACTCGGAATTTTGGCTTATACCCCCTAACGTTTATAAAAGGCTTATGGAAAGCTCCGCAGCTGTGGCCGGATATACAAACAAAATAATGACGGAGCGTTTTGCCGAGGTTATGTGGCTTATTGACAAAATACTTTTTAGCAGCTTTGACAGACGCTTGGCGGATTTTATACTGAATGAAAGCTCCATTGAGCAAAGCGACACAATAACAATTACTCATGAAAAAATAGCCAACCACACCGGCACCGCAAGAGAGGTTGTTACAAGAATGCTTAAATATTTTCAGCTTGAGGGAATTGTAGAGCTTTCAAGAGGCAAAATAAAAATAACTGACTATAAAAAGCTTGCGGATTTGTCCAAATAATAAACGCCGCCTTTAAATTTGGCCTTTCTAAATTAATATAAAGAGTATACGCTTAGTGTGTAAATATCCACCACACTTATCTCGCATACTCTTTTTTGATGTTGTTTTAATTAATAAATCAAATAAAAATAACTCAATTAAGGCCCCGCCGTATAAGGAGTAATAAAATAAGAAAATATAAGTTAATCTGTAAGATTATTTCTGTTTCTTATTAAAATACAGCTCTTAATCGGCGGGACAAAATTGAGTTTTAATTTCAGCTTTAAATACATATTAAAACAACAGCTTTTTATTTGCCAATCATTTTAAGTATAGCGCTTTTTGGCACCGCTCCCATAACTCTGTCAACAACCTTCCCCTCTTTGAACATTATAAAAGTAGGTATATTCATAACGCCGAACATTGACGCTATTTCCGGCTGTTCATCAACATTAACCTTACCAACCTTTATATCGCCGTTTTCTTCCGAAACCTGTTCTATTATTGGAGAAACCATATGGCATGGTGTGCACCAATCAGCGTAAAAATCAACAAGCACCGGTTTATCAGATTTTAAAACCTCGTTTTCAAAATTATCACTTGTAATTTTTATAGACATATTATATTCCTCCTTTATAGGGCTCAATACTTAATTTGTTATACGATTATTTTACTTATAAAGGAGCCCTTTGACAGTGACAAAGTCACTCTATTATTAGGCCGTTTTTCGGTTGTTATAAAAGAACATTGCCGCCGAAGCCCCACATATTATAATATATCCTATAAAACTGTATATATCCGGTACATTTCCAAATATCAAAAATCCAAGAACCGCGGCAAATATAAGCTGTGAGTAGTCGTAAATTGACACTTCCCTTGCCGGCGCGTTTGAGTAGGCCGCTGTTATGCAAAATTGAGCCATCGCCGCAGCGGTGCCCGCTCCGATTAGTGTTAAAAACTGGGGAAGCGACATTTGACTGTAATTAAATATAATATATGGCAAAGCAAAAACACATGAGAAGCAAGAAAAGAAGAACACTATCTGCGGACCCTTGGCGCCTTTTTTGCTGCAAACCCTAACCATTGTATAGGCAAGTCCGGCGCACACTCCGCCCACAACACCAACAATAGAGGCCATAAAATCGGCATTGGCACCTGTTGGCTTTATAACAAAAATACTGCCTACAAAAGCCACGGCAACGCCCAAAATTTGAACCTTATTTATTTTTTCACTCAGTATAAAAAATGAGAAAATTATTACAAAAAACGGCGAAAGCTTATTAAGTATTGTAGCGTCCGCCAAAGCGAGGTGGTCAACAGCATAGAAATTACCAAGTATCCCCAGTGTGCCAAAAAACGCCCTTACAAAAAGGGCTGGCAAGGCTTTTTTATTTGGCAGAACAGGGCATTTTTCTTTATACAAAACAATGCCGGCCACAATAAGAGCGACAAAATTTCGGAAAAAGCTTTTTTCCATAACCGGCAGGTCTCCTGACATTCTTACGCAAATATTCATTATAGTGAAGAAAAATGATGATAAAATTAGAAACAATATAGCTTTATTTTTATTTGACAGTCTGTTAAGCATATTGCGCCTCCAAAAATTAAAAACCTTTCCGGTTATTATATCATTAGAGATAGTGAGTTTCTACTAAAAATTAAAATTTTATAATTT